>NZ_JBHSOA010000025.1:0-80982 GCF_042655885.1 Streptomyces chlorus | reverse complement strand
AGGTTCCGGGCAGGCCTTCCGTCCTGCACGACCGGCTCGCGGACCGGTCAGACCTGGGCCGGCGCCGGGTCCTCCGCGGACCCTGCGGACTTCTCCGATTCCGCCGGTTCCTCGGCCGTCGGGCCCTTCTTCAGCGCCTTCTTCTTCGCGCGGCGCTCCTTGCGAAGCTCCAGCATCGCGTAGAGGGTCGGCACCAGCAGCAGGGTCAGCAGCGTCGACGTGATCAGACCGCCGATCACCACCACGGCCAGCGGCTGCGCGATGAAGCCGCCCTCGCCGGTGACGCCGAGCGCCATCGGGAGCAGGGCGAAGATCGTCGCCAGGGCCGTCATCAGGATCGGGCGCAGCCGGTGCCGGCCGCCCTCGATCACAGCCTCGACGACCCCGTAGCCCTGGGCGCGGTACTGGTTGATCAGGTCGATCAGCACGATCGCGTTGGTGACCACGATGCCGGTCAGCATCAGCATGCCGATCATCGCCGGGACGCCCATCGGGGTACCCGTGACGATCAGCAGGCCGACCGCGCCCGTCGCCGCGAACGGGATGGACACCAGCAGGATCAGCGGCTGGGCGAGCGACCGGAAGGTGCCGACCAGCAGCATGAAGATGATCGCGATGGCCGCGAGCATCGCCAGGCCCAGGTTGGCGAACGCCTCGTCCTGGTCCGCGGACACGCCGCCGATCTCCGCCGTCGCGCCCGCCGGGAGGGTGAGCGCGTTGATCTTCGTCTGGAGCTCCGCGCTGACCGCGCCGGTGTTGTCGCCGGTCGGCCGGGCGGTGACGGTGGCGGAGCGCTGGCCGTCGATCCGGGTCATGGACACCGGGCCGTCCACCAGCTCGACGGTGGCGATGTCGGCCAGCTCCACCGGGCCCAGGCGCAGCTTCTTCAGCTCGGCCAGCGTGGTGGCCGGCTCGGCCGACCGGATGACGACGTCCCGCTCGGTGTCGTCGAGGACCGCCTTGGCGGCCGGGGTGCCCCGGACCGCCTGGGCGACGGCGGCGCCGAGCGTCTGGTCGTTGAACCCGGCCGCGGCGGCACGGGAGTTGGCATTGATGGAGATCCGCGGCACGCTCTGCGACAGGTCACTGGTGACGTCCGTGACGTCGTCCAGCGAGGCCACGGCCTTCTGGACCTGGTCGGCGGCCTTGCGCAGCACCTGCGCGTCGGCCGCCTTGACGACGACGCTCAGGTCCTGGCTGCCGAATCCGTCACCGGCCGCGATGGTGGTGGTGCCGATGCCGTCGAGTTCGCCGAGGCCCTTCTCGATGCGCTTCTGCACGTCGCCGGAGGACGCGGAGTCCTCGAGCATGATCTGGTAGGTGGCCTGGTTGGTGTCCGTGCCGCCGCCGAAGGCCGCCATGAAGCCGGACGAGCCGATGGTGACCTGGTGGTCCTTGACGCCCTCGGTGTCGCCGAGCAGCTTCTCGACCTTCTTGGCCTGCTCGTCGGTCGCCGCGAGGCTGGCACCGGGCTCCAGCTCCTGACGGACCGTGAGGACCTGCTGCTCGCCCTGGTCGAAGAAGTTGGTCTTGAGCAGCGGGGCCATGCCGAACGTGCCGATCAGCACGACGGCGGCGATGCCGAGGCTGGCCAGCCTGCGCCGGGTGGCGAAGCCCAGGACGGAGACGTAGAGGCGCTGGAGGCGGCTCTTCGCCTCCTTCTCCTCGGCCAGCCGGCGGGCTTCCTCGGCATCCTCGGGGGTGCCCTTCGGGGGACGCAGGAACCAGTACGACAGGACGGGGACGACCGTCAGCGACACCAGCAGGGAGGCGAGCAGCGCCGCGGTGACGGTGAGGCTGAAGGAGCCGAACAGTTCGCCGACCATGCCGCCGACCAGACCGATCGGCAGGAAGACGGCGACGGTGGTCAGCGTCGCGGACGTCACCGCGCCGGCCACCTCGCGGACGGCGCCCAGGATCGCCTCGCGGCGCTCCTCGCCGTAGCCGAGGTGCCGCTTGATGTTCTCCAGGACGACGATGGAGTCGTCGACGACCCGGCCGATCGCGATGGTCAGCGCGCCCAGGGTCAGCATGTTGAGCGACAGGTCGCGCGTCCACAGCACGATCAGCGCGAGCACGATGGACAGCGGGATGGACACCGCGGTGACCAGGGTCGAGCGCACCGAGGCCAGGAAGACCAGGATCACCAGGACCGCGAAGAGCAGGCCGAGCGCGCCCTCGACGGTCAGGCCCTCGATGGCCTTGGCGACGGCGGGGCCCTGGTCGCTGACGACGGTGAGGTCGGCGCCCGAGCCGAGCGCCTCGCGCAGGTCGGGCAGCTTCTCCGCGACGGCGTCCGAGATCGCGACGGCGCTGCCGTCGTGGTCCATGGTGACCACCACGGCGAGGCTGGGTTCGCCGTTGGTGCGGGTGAGGGAGTCGGACTTGGCCTGCTGCTGCTTCACCTCGGCCACGGAGCCGAGACGGACCGGCTTGCCCTTGCCGGGCTCGCCGGTGACCATCAGGTCCTCGATCTGCTCGAGCGAGGTGTAGCCGCCGCCGACCTGGACGGTGCGGTTGGCGCCGTCCTCGTCGAAGGAGCCGGCCGGGACGGTCGCGCCGCCCGCCTGGAGGGCCTGGGCCAGCGCCTGCGGCGTGAGACCGGCCTTGGCCAGCTTCGCGTCGTCGGGGGTGACGGTGACCTGGAGGTCCCGGACACCGTCCACGGTGACCTGGCCGACGCCGTCGATGGCCTCCAGCTCGGTGACCACGGTCCGGTCGAGCTGGTCGGCGAGGGCCTGCTGGTCCTTGTCGGAGGTGACGGCGAGGACCACGGTCGGGATGTCGTCGGTGCTGCCGGCGACGACCTGCGGGTCCACGCCGTCGGGCAGCATCGCGCGGGCCCGGTTGACGGCCTGCTGGACGTCGGCGACGAGCTGCTTGGTGTCGTTGCCGAAGTCGAAGGACGCCATGATCACGGCGCTGCCCTCGCTGGCCTTCGAGGTGACACCGGAGATGCCGTCGACGGCCTCCAGGTTGTTCTCGATGGGCTCGACGACCTGCTTCTCCACCACGTCCGGGGACGCGCCCTGGTAGGGGGCGATCACGGAGACCATGGGCAGTTCGATGGTGGGCAGCAGCTGCTGCTTGAGCTGAGGTATCGCGATCGCCCCGAACACGAGCGCGATGATCGACATGAGTCCGATCAGCGCGCGTTGCGCGAGGCTGAATCTGGCCAGCCAGGACATGGGTTACGGATCTCTCTTCTGTGGGCGTCTTTGAGCGTCTGCGAGCGGTCAGGAGTACGGTCACCGGCACCGTCTGACGCACGGTCACGGGCACGGCGGGCTCAGCCGGGTGCCCGCTCTACACAGTGGTGCATCGGGAGGGGCCGATCCGTAGGCCCGGAGTCCCGTTCCTCCGGCCGGCGGCTACTCCCCTCGCAGTACATGCGGTCGCCTTCAGTCCGCCCTCGGGCGGACCAGGCCGGACTCGTAGGCGGTGACCACCAGCTGGGCCCGGTCACGGGCGCCCAGTTTGGCCATGGCCCGGTTGACGTGCGTCTTCACGGTCAGCGGGCTGACCTCCAGGCGCGCGGCGATCTCGTCGTTGGAGCGGCCGCCGGCGACCTGGACCAGCACTTCGCGCTCCCGCACGGTCAGCGAGTCGAGCCGCTGCGCGCGGGCCGGGTCGCGGTCGGCACCGTCGGACGTACCCGCCTGGGCGAGGAAGCGGGCGATCAGGCCCTTGGTGGCGGCCGGGGACAGCAGCGCCTCGCCCTCGGCGGCGATCCGGATGGCGCTGAGCAGTTCGCCGGGTTCGGAGCCCTTGCCGAGGAAGCCGGAGGCGCCGGCCCGCAGCGACTGCACCACGTAGTCGTCGACCTCGAAGGTCGTCAGGATCACCACGCGGACCCCGTCGAGTTCGGGGTCCGCGCTGATCAGGCGGGTGGCCGCGAGGCCGTCGGTGCCGGGCATCCGGATGTCCATGAGGACGATGTCGGCACGCTGTTCGCGGGCCAGCCGGACCGCCTCGGCGCCGTCGGAGGCCTCGCCCACCACCTCCATGTCCGGCTCGGAGTCGACGAGCACGCGGAAGGCGCTGCGCAGCAGGGCCTGGTCGTCGGCGAGCAGGACGCGGATGGTCATGGGTTCCCCCGGGAGCGATGGTCACGGGCCGCCCTGGGCCGCGAACGGGTCACGAACCGTCCTGGGCCGCGGACGTGCGGGTCTCGACGGGCAGGATCGCATGGACGCGGAAGCCGCCGCCGTAGCGGGGGCCGGTGGTGAGGGTGCCGCGCAGGGCGGTGACGCGTTCCCGCATGCCGAGCAGACCGTGGCCGCCGCCGTGGTCGCCGCCGCCGTTGCCGCCGCCGTTGCCGTGGTCGGCGGGGGCTTCGTGCCGGCCGGCACCGGTGCCGTCGTCGAGGACGGTGACCTCGAGGTGCGGACCCACCCGGACGACGCTGACCTCCGCCTTCACCTCGGCGCCGGCGTGCTTCTGAACGTTGGTGAGTGCCTCCTGGATGATCCGGTAGGCGGCCAGGTCGACGGCGGCGGGCAGCGCGGACGTATGGTCCGGGCGCTGGTCCTCGCGGACGACCAGGACGTGCAGGCCGGCGCTGCGGAAGGTGCCGACGAGGTCGTCGAGGCGGTCCAGTCCGGGGGCGGGCTCGGTGGGGGCCTCGGGGTCGCCGGACTGGCGCAGCAGACCGACGGTGGCGCGCAGTTCGCCGAGCGCCGAGCGGCTGGCCTCACGTACGTGGGCGAGGGCCTCCTTGGCCTGGTCTGGCCGCTTGTCCATGACATGGGCGGCGACCCCGGCCTGGACGTTGACCAGGGCGATGTGGTGGGCGACGACGTCGTGCAGGTCGCGGGCGATGCGCAGGCGTTCCTCGGCGACGCGGCGGCGGGCCTCCTCCTCGCGGGTGCGTTCGGCCCGCTCGGCGCGTTCCCTGATGGCCTGGACGAAGGCACGGCGGCTGCGGACGGCGTCCCCGGCGGTGGCGCCGATCCCGGTCCAGGCGAGGATCCCCAGGTTCTCCTGGGCGTACCAGGGCAGCGGGCCGGCGATCATGGCGGCGCCGGTGAGGACGGTCATGGTGAGCAGGCCGACCCGCCAGGTGGTGGGGCGGTCGGTGGCGGAGGCGACGGTGTAGAGCGCGACGACCACGCACATCGCGACCGGGGCGCGGGGGTCGCCGGTGACGGACTCCACCAGGGAGACCCCGCCGGTGAAGGCGAGCACCGCGAGGGGCGCCCGGCGCCGGAGGACGAGCGCGGCGGCGCCGAGCACCATGAGGACCAGGCTGAGCGGGTCGGGCGTGCGCAACGCCCAGGTGACGCCGTCGGGGCCGTGCGGCTCCACGAGGGACCCGGCCACGATGCACACCAGGACGCCCGCGGCCAGGGCCGCGTCCAGGGCGAAGGGGTGCGCGCGCAGCCGGCACCGGGCGCGCTGGAAGGTGCTCACGACCGTTCACCGTACGGGGTCGCGGAAGCGTACGGGGAGGGCGGGCCGGTGGTGGATCGGTGGTGAGGGCCGCGCCCGCCGTGAACGGACCAGCGGTGAGCGGTACGGGTGTGAGCGGTACGGGTGTGGATGGCCCGGCGGGCCAGGGCCTGTCCGGCACGATCCGCCGGACGGGCCCTCAGGGCTCAGGTGCCCGGGATCAGTCCGTCGCCGTCGTCGCTGAGCAGCTCCCGGACCCCCTCAATGGTCGCGTCCGGGGAGGGGAGGATGAGGTCGGAGGGTTCCAGGGCGTCGTCCGGCAGCGGCTCGCCGAGTTCGTGGACCCTGTGCAGCAGGGCGGTGAGGGTGCGGCGGAAGCCGGGGCCGTCGCCCTTGTCCATCTCGGCGAGGAGTTCCTCGTCCAGTTTGTTCAGCTCGGCGAGGTGGCTCTCGGCCAGAGCCACCTGCCCCTCCCCCATGATCCGTACGATCATGTCGGCCTCCTGGGCCGCCCTTGCGGGGGCCTCGGTCGTCGTCGGCACGGTGTCCCGTGCGGCGGTCACTGCTTGTCGAACCGCGGGGTGTCCTGCGGCTGCTGCTGGGTCTGGGGCTGTTCACTGCCGCCCTCGATGGCCTGCTTCTCCCCGGAGGTGCCACCGGCCAGCTCGGCCTTCATGCGCTGCAGTTCCAGCTCCACATCCGTGCCGCCGGAGAGCCGGTCCAGCTCGGCCTGGATGTCGTCCTTGTGCATGCCGGACTGGTCGTCGAGGACGCCGGAGGCGAGCAGCTCGTCGATGGCGCCGGCCCGCGCCTGGAGCTGGGCGGTCTTGTCCTCGGCCCGCTGGATCGCCAGCCCGACGTCGCCCATCTCCTCGGAGATGCCGGAGAAGGCCTCGCCGATCCGGGTCTGTGCCTGCGCCGCCGTGTACGTGGCCTTGATGGTCTCCTTCTTGGTGCGGAAGGCGTCGACCTTGGCCTGGAGCCGCTGGGCGGCGAGGGTGAGCTTCTCCTCCTCGCCCTGGAGGGTCGCGTGCTGCGTCTCCAGGTCCGTCACCTGCTGCTGGAGGGCGGCACGGCGGGAGAGGGCCTCGCGGGCGAGGTCCTCACGGCCCAGCGCGAGCGCCTTGCGGCCCTGGTCCTCCAGCTTGGAGGACTGCGACTGCAGCTGGTTGAGCTGGAGCTCCAGGCGCTTGCGGCTGGTCGCCACGTCGGCGACACCCCGGCGGACCTTCTGGAGCAGCTCCAGCTGTTTCTGGTACGAGTAATCGAGGGTCTCGCGCGGGTCCTCGGCCCGGTCAAGGGCCTTGTTCGCCTTCGCGCGGAAGATCATCCCCATACGCTTCATGACACCGCTCATGGGCTTCGCGCGCCCCCTTCTGACGGACTCCGGCTCACACTTCTGCGACAAGACCCACAGTACGGGCCCTGCATCCATTACCGCACTGTCCGGGGGTGGATGCGCTCATCCCCAAGGACGACTGCGTATCCTCCCGATCCGGCGCAGGGAGTAGGTGATCCCCGGGTACCGGCAGGACAACCCGCCCCAAGTCGCACACAACGCCCCCTCTGTCTGTCCTCTACAGACGCGTGGTGTTGCCGGATCGTTCCCCCCGGGGCTGGGGTCCAACCCCGGGCACCCCGTACCCTTGGGTTTTGTGTTCCGTAGCCGTTCCAAGGAAGAGAAGGCCCACGCCGACAAGGCGACGGTGACCGACTCCAAGCAGACCCGCCATCCGGAGGCCCCCAAGGGCCGTCCCACGCCCAAGCGCAGCCAGGCCCAGACCCAGCGCCGCAGCGTGGCCAATACGTCGATGACGCGCAAGGAGGCGAGCAAACGGCAGCGTGACGAGCGCCGTGCCGCGATGGAGCGCCAGCGCCAGGCGCTGGCCAGCGGCGACGAGCGTTACCTGCCCGCCCGTGACAAGGGGCCGGTGCGCCGGTTCGCGCGCGACTACATCGACTCGCGGTTCAACATCGCGGAGTACTTCCTGCCGATGGCGGTGATCATCCTGGTGCTGAGCATGATCCGGGTGCCCCAGCTGCAGAACGTCGCGCTGCTGCTGTGGCTCGTCGTGATCGTGGTGATCGTGCTCGACTCCCTCGTGACCGGCTTCCGGCTGAAGCAGCGGCTGGCCGAGCGCTTCCCCGACGACAAGCGCCGCGGCGCCGTCGCCTACGCGCTGATGCGCTCGCTGCAGATGCGCCGGCTGCGTCTGCCCAAGCCCCAGGTCAAGCGCGGGGAGCGGCCCTGAGCACCACGCCGTTCGTCGACGGCGCGGCACTGGCAGCGGTGCCCGCGCAGGCCTCGCCGGAGCAGACCGGGCCGTCCGGTGACCTGCGGGAGATCGTGGAGCGGGAGATCGTGGCCCGCCAGCTCGACGAGCAGCTGGTGGGGCACTTCCCGGTCGGGCGGCGGCTGCGTGTGCTCGACGTCGGCATGGGCCGCGGCACGCAGGCACTGCGCCTGGCGCGGTCCGGCCACCAGGTGACCGGTCTGGAGCGGGACGCGGAGAGGGTCGCCACCGCGCGCGCGACGCTCGCCGGGGAGCCCGAGGGCATCCGGGAGCGGGTGCGGGTCGTCGAGGGCGACGGCCGCGACACCGGTGTGCACTTCCTGCCGGGCAGCTTCGACGTGGTGCTCTGCCACGGCGTACTCATGTACGTGGCGGAGCCGGACCCGCTGGTGGCGGGGCTGGCCCGGATGCTCGCCCCCGGCGGCCTGCTGTCGCTGCTGGTGCGCAACGGCGACGCGCCGGCGATGCGGTCCGGCCTGCGCGGCGACTGGGCCCGGGCGCTGGCCGCGTTCGACACGCCGTGCCATGCGGACGGCTCGGGTCCCGAGGTACGGGCCGACCGGCTGACGAACCTCACGGCGACGCTCGCGGGGCTCGGGGCGCCGCTGCACACCTGGTACGGGGTGCGGGTCTTCACGGACACGGCGGTGGACGGGGCGCGCGTCGCGCACACCCTGGGCTGCCCCGACGACCTGGCGACGCTCCTCGCGGTCGAGGAGCGGGCCGGCCGGACGGACCCCTACCGCGGGGTGGCGTCACTGCTCCACCTGTGCGGCGTACGGGGCTAGCGCCTGCCCGGCGGGTCATGCCGGGGACGCGGCCGGCCCGGCCCGCTCCCCCTGAGCTCTTCGCGGAGGGGGCCCCAGCGGCGCTGTCGTCGGCCACCGACTCCCCCAGCTCCTGGCTTCTCCCCCCACCGCACCGACGCCATCCTCCGCCTCGCGGTTGAACGCACCGGCCCCGCTCACCCCGGCCGGACGGATATCGTCGGCCACCTCCGACGTGATCCGCCGGGCAGGCTCTGGCGGACGCGGGACGGGCGAGGGCCGAAGCCCCCGCCCGAAAGGTCGCGTCGTTCTCGCCCGGATCCTCACGCCCGTGGGTTCACGCCCGGGGCTTCACGCCCGTGGGTTCACGCCCAGGGCTTCACGCCCGTGGGTTCACGCCTCTTCCGCGTGCAGGCTCATCGGTCCGTAGATCTCCGTGGTGTCCTCCAGCAGCCGCACCTGGTCGGCGCCGCCCTCCACCAGGGCCTTCCAGTTCTCCCCGATCCAGGACTCGGCGTCCCCCTGCGTGGTGAAGTCCTCCGGCGTCACCGCGGGCTCGACCTGCGTCCCGTCGGCCTTCTCGAACCGCCACGTCCATGCCGCCATGTACGCCTCCATGGGTATGAGCACCTGCACGACAGGAGCCGGATCATGGTCCGGATCCTGGAGCAGAGCCTAGATGATTGGTTCCAAGGGGTCAGTGAGCGTAGGACGGGCTGTCCGGCGGATGATTCGTTGGATCATCGGTGACAGTGCCCGGTCGGGCGCGCAGGAGCCGTGGAGAGGGGCGAAAATCGGGTTCGTGGAACTCACTCTGCTCGGCACCGGTGCCCCCGCGGGCCTGCCCCGCCCCGACTGTCCCTGCGCCGCCTGCGCGTCCGCCGCCGGTCCCCACGCGCGCGCGGCGACCGCGCTGCTCGTGGACGGCTCACTGCTGCTGGACCTGATGCCGGGCGTGGCGTTCGCCGCCGCCCGCGCGGGACATTCGCTGGGCGGTGTGCGCCAGGTGCTGCTCTCCCATCCGCACGACGGCCCCGCGGTCGAGGTGCCCGCCGGGCTGCCGCAGCCCGGCCGGGTGCCGGACGGACGGGAGCTGGCGCTGCTGACGGGCCACCGGGTGCGGGCGGTGGCGCTGGACGCGCCGGGCACCGGGTACGCGGTGACCGGTCCGGACGGGCAGCGGCTGCTGTATCTGCCGCCGGGCACGGCGCCGGCCGGTCTGGAGGAGCCGGCCGAACCGTACGCCATGGTGCTGCTGGACGTCGTGGGGCGCCCGGACGCGCTGGCGCGGCTGCGGGCGGTGGGCGCTGTGGGGCCGACGACGGATGTCGTCGCCGTGCACCTCGACCACGACGTGCCGCCGGGCGCGGAGGAGCGGCGCCGGCTCGCGGCGGCCGGGGCACGCGCCGTGCCGGACGGGACCACGCTGGAGGTGGGCGCCTACGAGGACGTCCCCGACCTGCCGCGCCGGACGCTGGTCCTGGGCGGGGCGCGGTCCGGCAAGTCGGTGGAGGCCGAGCGCCGGCTGGAGACGCTGCCCCAGGTGCTGTACGTGGCGACCGGCGGGTCCCGCAACGGGGACACCGAGTGGGCGGCCCGGGTGTCGGCCCATCAGGAGCGGCGGCCCGGGTCGTGGCGGACCGTGGAGACCTGCGATCTGGTGCCGCTGCTGGGAGTCGACGGGCCGCCGCTGCTGGTGGACTGTCTGTCGCTGTGGCTGACGGACGCGATGGACTCCGTCGGGGCGTGGGACGACGCCCAGTGGGCGGACGGCGGGGAACGGGCGCTCAAGGAACGGGTGCGTGAGCTGACGGACGCGGTGCGCGCGACCCGGCGGACCGTGGTTGCCGTGTCCAACGAGGTGGGCTCGGGCATCGTCCCCGCCACCGCGTCCGGCCGCCGGTACCGGGACGAACTCGGGCGGCTGAACGCGGCGTTCGCGCAGGAGTGCGAGCAGGTGCTGCTGGTGGTGGCGGGCCAGGCGCTGGTGCTCCGGGGGTGAACAGCCGGGACCTGGGCCGGAGCCGCGGCCGGGTCAGTTCGCCGGCTTTCGCGCGATGATCCGGTACGCGTTGGCGAACGGGGTGTGCCGCAGGACCGGCGCCAGCGCGAGGTCCGTCAGCGCCGCGACGGCGACCAACGGGGTGCCCGCCCGCAGCAGTACGGCGCGCGCCTGCTGCTGGAACGGGGTCGGCGGGATCGCGCGCCAGGGGGCGGGCAGGGCTTGGGAGAGGGCCAGCGCGGCGGCGCCGGCCAGGTCGTACGGGATGTACAGGGCACGGTGCTTGGACCCGGACGTGCCGGACTTGGCGGCGACGGGCCTGGTGGTGACGATCGCGCAGCCGAGCGTCTCCAGTTCGGCCCGGAGGTTGCGCGGCGGCAGCAGGTGGAGTCGGCGGGGCTGGTCGTAGGACAGCCACCGGTTGCCGAACAGGGCGGCGAACGCGCAACCGGGGTCCAGGGTCTCGATGAGCAGATGTCCGCCGGGGCGCAGGGCGTCCAGGGCGGCGCGGAGTTCCGCCCGCGGGTCGGTGGTGTGTTCGAGGTGGTGCAGCAGGCTGACGACGTCGTAGCGGGTCGCCACCCGGGCCAGCAGCTTCGGGTCCGTCAGCGCGCCGATGTGGGCCTCCTCGACGCGGCCGAGGACGCGGGCGCGTTCGACGCGCGCGGTGAGGTCGGTGCCGTCGAAGGCGGTGTACGGGAAGAACTCCCGCGCGGTGTCCGGGAAGCGGCCGTGTCCGGTGCCGACGTCCAGCCAGCTCTCCGGTTCGCCGAAGCGCAGCATCGCGCGGGCCGTGGCCCGGCGGCGGCGCGGGGCGTCGCGCAGCGCGAGGACGTGGTCGGTGACGGCGTCCCGGGGGGCGTCGCGCAGCGCCCGGTGGTGGAAGGCCAGGCCCTCGGCGGTGAGCCGGGGGTTCTGGAAGGTGTGTCCGCATTCCCGGCACTCGTCGACGGTGAACCGGCCCGGCCGGTGCCGCCGCAGGTCACCGGTGCGCAGCCGGTTGCGCAGCCGCGCCGAGCCGCACCAGGGGCAGTCTCCGCGGCGCGGCTCGTGCACCCGCACGGAGGCTTGCTGGGCGGGAACGACCAGAGCACGGGGTGCGGCGGACGACGGGACGGCGGCGGGCGCGTCGGGCTCTGACATGGCGGCTCCGGGTGGGTCGGGCGGGGCGAGCGGGGTGGGGTGGGGTGGGGTGGGGTGGGGTGGGGTGGGGTGGGGTGGGGCTGAACAGGGAGGGCGTGAGCGGAACGGGTGGAACGGACTCGGTGTACTGGCTGGACGGTCGGGACACGGTGACGACATTCCCTTGCAAAACGTTACGGATCGGATGGCGATCCCGGGCGCAATGACGCCGGGGTGGCGTCGCCCGGCGGGCGGGATGCCGGCGGTGCGGCCCGGAGGATGCCGAGGACGGGCCCCAGCACTCCGACGTGTTCGATCCGGGCCGGTACTGTTCGGCGAATGAGCGCGCTTAATCTCGACGACTTCACCGATCTGATCGAGCGTCCGGACGGCGGGGTACGCCGTGACGCGGAGGCGCGTCGCGAGCGCCAGATCGTGCCGCCCGGGTCGCTGGGCCGCCTGGACGAGCTGGGTGAGTGGCTGGCCGCCGCACAGTCCGCGGTGCCGGTGCGGCCGATCGAACGGCCGCGGGTCGTCCTCTTCGCCGGTGATCACGGGATCGCCCGGCAGGGCGTCTCGGCGCGGCCCGCGGGCAGCGCCGGGGAGCTGGTGCGCGAGGTGCTGGAGGGCGGCCGTCCGGTGTCCGTGCTGGCCCGGCGGCTCGGGGTGCCGGTGCGGGTGGTCGACATGGCTCTGGACTGCGACCCGGACGCCCTGCCCGAGGACGTCGTACGGCACCGGGTGCGGCGCGGCAGCGGACGGATCGACGTCGAGGACGCGCTGAGCCTCGAGGAGGCCGAAGCGGCGTTCCGGGCCGGGGTCGCGGTGGCCGACGAGGAGGCCGACTCCGGTACGGACCTGGTGGTGCTCGGCGATGTGAGCGTGGGCGGGACCACGGCGGCGGGTGTGCTGGTGGGTGCGCTGTGCGGGACGGACGCGTCCGTGGTCACCGGGCGCGGCGGGCTGGCGATCGACGACCTGGCCTGGATGCGCAAGTGCGCGGCGATCCGCGACGCGCTGCGACGGGCCCGGCCCGTGCTCGGCGACCAGCTGCGGCTGCTGGCGACGGTGGGCGGGGCCGACCTCACCGCGATGACGGGCTTCCTGCTGCAGGCCGCGGTACGGAAGATGCCGGTCGTGCTCGACGGGGTCGTGACGGCGTCGTGCGCGCTGGTGGCGCAGCGGATCGCGTTCCGGGCGCCGGACTGGTGGCTGGCCTCGCACGACAGCGGTGAGCCTGGCCAGGCGAAGGCACTGGACCGGATGGCGATGGAACCGCTTCTCTCCCACGGCGTCACCGTGGGCGAGGGCACGGGCGGCCTCCTGGCCCTCCCCCTGGTCCAGGCGGCGGCCGCCCTGGCCGCGGAACTCCCGGAACACCCGGAGGAGTCGGAGACGCCGGAGGCGCCGAAGACACCGGAACCCTCGGAGCGGCCTGCCGAGGCGGACCGGCCGACGGAATCGGAGACCTCGGAAGTGCCGAAGCCCGAGTAGCCGACCCTCTTACGTTCCGGGGGCAGCCCCCGGCACCCCCGCTCTGTCACCCCCGTTCGATTGGGCGGGGCGGTTCGGGGTCGGGTTTGCCGCCGATCCAGTCCTGGACCGCGCGGCGGGGCGCCGACCAGCGCAGGTCGTGGTGGTAGGCGCGGAGGACGGCTTTCGCGCGGGCGCGGGGCCTGCGCCGGTAGAAGCGTCTGGACCACGGGGAGCCGGGACGCGCCAGGCGCAGCGCGCCGAACACGGCGATGACGGGGACGATCACGCCGAACACGGCGATCCTCGCCTTGCCCTTGCTCAGGGCGATGAGCGAGAAGAGGAAGTTGACCGCGACGTTCAGGACGACGCCGGCGCGGTTCTGGAGTTCTTCCGCGCTGAGGTCGTTGACGCCGAACGGGGAGAACCCGGCCAGCACCAGCCCGACCAGGGCGGCGGTGAGGACGACCACCTCGACGCTCTGCCGGCCCGCCTCGGTCCAGTAGACGTCGTCGAGGTGCAGGATCAGCGCGAACTCGTCCAGGACCAGACCGGCACCCATGCCGAAGACGACCGCGCTGAGCGCCGACCCGAAGCCGTACCGGCCGCCCGCCACCGCGCCGAAGCCGCCGACGACCGTGAGGATCACGCCGGGCACGACGTGGTGGATGTGCAGACCGCCCGCCTTGACGTTGCCGAAGGGGCCCTTGCCGGCCCGGATCAGCCGGGTGACGGCCCGGGTGATCACGAAGGTGAGGACGAAGGCGGTGAGGGCGAGAAGCAGCGGCAGCTTGCCCGGCTCGATGATGTTCCGCTGCAGCCAATGTCCCATAAGCGCACTTTATCCAGGGCGACCCGGGGTGCCCTGCTGACCACCGGGTAACCTGCGCCGGTGCCCGCACCCTTCCTGACCTCGTTGTCCGACGGTCTGCGCTTCGCCTTCGGCACCCTGACCGTGCTCCCGGTCCGGGTGACCCGCTGGGACCGCCCGGCCGCGCGCGGCGGCATGCTGTGCGCCCCGCTCGCCGGGCTGGTGGTGGGCGCCGTGGCCGCCGCCGTCGGACTCCTGCTGCTGCTCCTCGGCGCGGGCGCGCTGCTCGCCGCCGTCGCCACCGTCGCCGTACCCGCCGTCCTCACGCGCGGGCTGCATCTCGACGGACTGGCCGATGTCGCGGACGGGCTCGGCAGCGGCAAGCCGGCCGAGGACGCGCTGCGGATCATGAAGCAGTCGGACATCGGGCCGTTCGGCGTGCTCACCCTCGTCCTGGTGCTGCTGGCCCAGGTGGCCGCGCTGGCCCAGGCCTACGGCGACTCCTGGACCCGGGGCGCGCTCGCCGCCGTGGTCGCGGCGGTCGTGGCCCGGCTCGCCCTCACCCTCGCCGCCCGCACCGGGGTGCCGCCCGCACGTCCGGAAGGGCTGGGCGCCGCGGTCGCCGGGGTCGTCCCGCGGGCGGGCGCGGCGGCTGTCGCGCTCGCGGTGACCGGGGCCGCGGCGGCCGGGGGCGCCGTCCTCGGCGCGGACGGCGTCGTCCGCGCCGTCCTCGCCGTGCTGCTGTCGGCCGCGGCCGCGCACCTCCTCCTGTGGCACTGCGTCCGCCGCTTCGGCGGGGTCACCGGCGACGTGTTCGGCGCGCTGACGGAGACCGCGGCGACGACCGTCCTCGTCGTCGCGGCGCTGGGCTGAACCGTCGAACCGTCCACGGCACCCCGGGGCCTGTCCGGTACGGGCCTCAGCAGGCTCGGCGCCAGACCCCCAGTTCGTACTTCTTCAGCAGTGAACTCAGCCTCAGCCGCCGGGAGTCCGCGCAGAAGCGGTCGGTGGGCAGTTCGTACTCGGCGTGGAAGACGGCCTTGCCGGCCTCGATGAACGGGGTGAGCCGCGCGCACTCGCCGTACTGGGCGCACTGCTCGTTGACCGCGAAGTCGTAGTCGCCGACCAGCTGCGGGATCTGGTCCAGGTCGTTCTTCAGGCCGACGGCCAGGCCGCGTTCGTGGGCGAGCCGGGCGATCAGGCGGTTGTAGCGGAGCTGGTCGGCGGCGGTGAGCGGGAACCCGGTGCGGTTGCGGTAGCCGTCCATGTTGTCCGGCTCCACCGCGTCGAAGCCCTTGTCGCGGCACATGTCGAACCGCTCGGCCATGATCGGCTCCAGGACGTCGGTACGCCGGATGTCGAGCCAGCGCTCGCCCTCCCAGCCGTTGCCGCGGCCGATCACCTCGTCGGGGAAGTCGCCGGCGTCGGGGCGGAAGTCCTCCCAGGCTCCCGTGGACAGGTAGCAGATGACCTTCCGGCCGTCGCGGTGCAGCCGCGCGACCGTGTCCCCGGAGTGGTCGAACCCGTCGATGTCATAGACCGGTACGTCAACAGAGGTGTCGAGGCGTCCGCTGAGCTGCCACTGCCAGTCGGTGCCGGGACGCGGCTGCCAGCGGGGGTCGTCGCTTTGCCCGGACCCGGACCCGGGACCAGAGCCGGACCCGGAGCCGGGGTTCGTTCCAAAGGCGCAGCCCGCGAGCAGCAGCGCGCACAGAGCGAGTGGCACGGCAAGCAGTCCTGGGGGTCGTCTCATGGGTGTCTCACCTTCACCGCCGTCCGGCGGTCCGCGGGCGGGGCCCCGAAGATGGCCGCCACGTCACCGACGGGTGAAGACCCGGGGGAGGGAGTGGACACGCAGACGCGCGTAGTCTCGTCCGGAGTGTCGCCGTACCGGGGACGGCCCCGCCGAGACCGTACCGCCAGGTCGCCGTCGGGGTCGGCGCCGGGCCGGTCGACCCACACCTTTCGGCCACAGCAACTTCACATCGGAAGCGAGAATTCACCACCGTGACTGCTCTCACTCTCAGCACCGCCGCGTTGCCCGGCCTGCGGGCCGACGCGATCGTGATCGGTGTCGTCAAGGGCACTGCGTCCGCGGCCGGGGGCCCGGTCGTCGTACCGGGCGCCGAAGCCGTGGACAAGGCCTACGACGGTAGGCTCGCCGACGTCCTGGAGACCCTCGGCGCGTCCGGCGCCGAGGGTGAGGTGACGAAGCTCCCCGCGCCGACCGGCTTCAAGACGCCGCTCGTGGTCGCGGTGGGCCTGGGCACCCAGCCCGAGAAGGACGCCGCCCCCGACACCGAGGCGCTGCGCCGCGCGGCCGGCGTGGCCGCCCGCGCCCTGTCCGGCTCCAAGAAGGCCGTCTTCGCCCTCCCGATGACGGACGCAGCCGACGCCGGCGCGGTCGCCGAGGGCGCGCTGCTCGGCGCGTACTCCTTCGACGCCTACAAGAACAGGGGCGACGACGACGGCAAGGACAGGAAGAAGGACCGGAAGGCGCCGCTCGCCGAGGCCGTGCTGGCCGGCGTGAAGTCCCGCGACAAGGCGTTCAATGCGGCCGTGGAGCGTGCCATCGCCGTGGCCGAGGAGCTCAACCGGGCCCGCGACCTGATCAACACCCCGCCCAACGACCTCGACCCCGAGGCGTTCGCCGCCGTCGCGCAGGCCGCGGCCAAGGAACACGGCATCAAGGTGCAGGTGCTCGACGAGAAGGCGCTGGCCAAGGCCGGCCACGGCGGCATCCTCGGCGTGGGCGCCGGCTCGGCGTCGGGTCCGCGGCTGGTGAAGCTGTCGTACACCTCCGCCAAGGCGAAGAAGCACCTCGCCTTCGTCGGCAAGGGCATCACGTACGACTCGGGCGGCATCTCGCTGAAGCCGGCCGGGCACAACGAGACGATGAAGTGCGACATGAGCGGTGCCGCCGCCGTGTTCGCCGCGGTCGTCGCCGCCGCCCGCCTCGGTCTCGCGGTCAATGTCACCGGCTGGCTGGCCCTGGCCGAGAACATGCCGTCGGGTTCCGCCACCCGCCCGGGTGACGTGCTGCGCATGTACAGCGGCAAGACGGTGGAGGTGCTCAACACCGACGCCGAGGGCCGGCTGGTCCTCGCGGACGCGCTGTGGGCCGCCTCGGAGGACAAGCCCGACGCGATCGTGGACGTCGCGACGCTGACCGGCGCGATGGTCCTGGCGCTGGGCAACCGCACCTTCGGCATCATGGCGAACGACGACACCTTCCGCGCCGCGGTGCTGGAGGCCGCCGAGGAGGTCGGCGAGCCCGCCTGGCCGATGCCGCTGCCGGAGCATCTGCGCAAGGGGATGGACTCGGCCACCGCCGACATCGCGAACATGGGCGAGCGGATGGGCGGCGGACTCGTCGCCGGTCTCTTCCTGCGCGAGTTCGTCGGCGAGGGCATCACCTGGGCCCACCTCGACATCGCGGGGCCGGCCTTCAACGAGGGCAGCCCCTTCGGGTACACGCCCAAGGGCGGTACGGGTTCGGCGGTACGGACGCTGGTCCGCCTCGCGGAGCAGACGGCGACCGGCGAACTGGGCTGAGCCGGCCGGCCGCCGGCGGGACCCCGTGCGCGGGCAGAACGGGGCCCCGCCGACCGCCGGCCGGGTCGTGCCCTGTCGTACTCCACCGTGCGCGGGGACGCGTCGTACGGGACGTCGCAGGTGCTCACCGCGCCTGCGGCGGGCGGGCGTTCGAACGTGGGACGTCTCACACCGCCGCCCCACGTCTCGTTCCGCGCCGACAAGTGCGAGGATAGGGCTCGGCAGGACAGGGCCCCACCGAAGGGCCGAAGGCAAAAGAGCGGCCGGACACCAGCCGCCGACCGGTCGCTGGAGACCGGTGTGGCGCACATGCATGGAGGACGTGACGTGGCGAACGACGCCAGCACTGTTTTCGACCTAGTGATCCTCGGCGGTGGCAGCGGTGGTTATGCCGCGGCCCTGCGCGGGGCGCAGCTGGGCCTGGACGTCGCCCTGATCGAGAAGGACAAGGTCGGCGGTACCTGCCTGCACAACGGGTGCATCCCCACCAAAGCCCTGCTGCACGCGGGCGAGATCGCCGACCAGGCCCGCGAGAGCGAGCAGTTCGGTGTGAAGGCCACCTTCGAGGGCATCGACATGGCGGCCGTCCACAAGTACAAGGACGACGTGATCTCGGGCCTGTACAAGGGCCTGCAGGGTCTGATCGCTTCCCGCAAGGTGACCTACATCGAGGGTGAGGGCCGGCTGTCGTCGCCGACCTCCGTCGATGTGAACGGCCGGCGGCTCCAGGGCCGCCACGTCCTGCTGGCGACCGGCTCCGTGCCGAAGTCGCTGCCGGGCCTGGACATCGACGGCAACCGGATCATCTCCTCCGACCACGCCCTCGTCCTGGACCGGGTGCCGAAGTCCGCGATCGTGCTGGGAGGCGGCGTCATCGGCGTCGAGTTCGCCTCCGCGTGGAAGTCGTTCGGCACCGACGTCACCATCGTCGAGGGCCTCAAGCACCTCGTCCCGGTCGAGGACGAGAACAGCTCGAAGCTGCTGGAGCGGGCGTTCCGCAAGCGGGGCATCAAGTTCAACCTGGGCACCTTCTTCCAGAAGGCCGAGTACACCCAGGACGGCGTGAAGGTCACCCTCGCCGACGGCAAGGAGTTCGAGGCCGAGGTCCTGCTCGTCGCCATCGGCCGCGGCCCGGTCTCGCAGGGCCTGGGCTACGAGGAGGCCGGGGTCGCCATGGACCGCGGCTACGTCCTGGTCGACGAGTACATGCGGACCAACGTCCCGACCGTCTCCGCGGTCGGCGACCTCGTCCCGACGCTCCAGCTCGCGCACGTCGGCTTCGCCGAGGGCATGCTGGTGGCGGAGCGGCTGGCCGGTCTGAAGACCGTCCCGGTCGACTACGACGGTGTGCCGCGGGTGACGTACTGCCACCCGGAGGTCGCCTCCGTCGGCATCACCGAGGCCAAGGCCAAGGAGATCTACGGTGCGGACAAGGTCGTCGCCCTGAAGTACAACCTGGCGGGCAACGGCAAGAGCAAGATCCTCAAGACCGCGGGCGAGATCAAGCTCGTCCAGGTCAAGGACGGTGCGGTGGTCGGCGTCCACATGGTCGGCGATCGTATGGGCGAGCAGGTCGGCGAAGCTCAGCTGATCTACAACTGGGAGGCGCTGCCTGCCGAGGTCGCCCAGCTGGTCCACGCCCACCCGACGCAGAACGAGGCGCTCGGCGAGGCGCACCTGGCCCTCGCGGGCAAGCCCCTCCACTCCCACGACTGACGTCTTCGGTCACGGGCGCGACGACACAGACTTCCGCACTTCTAAGGAGCAACCGAAACCATGGCGGTTTCCGTAACCCTTCCGGCGCTCGGCGAGAGCGTCACCGAGGGCACTGTCACCCGATGGCTGAAGGCCGAGGGCGAGCACGTCGAGGCCGACGAGCCGCTGCTCGAGGTCTCCACCGACAAGGTCGACACCGAGATCCCCGCTCCGGCCTCCGGCGTGCTGTCCTCCATCAAGGTCGCCGAGGACGAGACCGTCGAGGTCGGCGCCGAGCTGGCCCTGATCGACGACGGCAGCGGGGCGGCTGACGCCACCCCCGCGGTGGCTGAGGCACCCGCCGTCGAGCAGCCCGCCGCACCGGCGCCCGAGCCGGCCGCCCAGCCCGCGCCCGCCGCCGAGCAGCCTGCCCCGGCGCCCGCCGCGGAGGCCCCCGCCGCGGGTGCCGCCGAGGGCACGGACGTGGTGCTGCCCGCGCTCGGTGAGTCCGTCACCGAGGGCACCGTCACCCGCTGGCTGAAGTCGGTCGGTGACAGCGTCGAGGCCGACGAGCCGCTGCTC
Source organism: Streptomyces chlorus (assembly GCF_042655885.1). NCBI lineage: Bacteria > Bacillati > Actinomycetota > Actinomycetes > Kitasatosporales > Streptomycetaceae > Streptomyces > Streptomyces chlorus. Next base: position 61,290 of record NZ_JBHSOA010000025.1, on the reverse strand, counting down.
GAGGTCTCCACCGACAAGGTCGACACCGAGATCCCGGCGCCCACCTCGGGTGTGCTGCTGGAGATCACGGTCGGCGAGGACGAGACCGCCGAGGTGGGCGCCAAGCTCGCCGTCATCGGCGCTCCGGGTGCCGCTCCGGCCGCTGCCGCCCCGGCCCCGGCTCCCGCCCCGCAGGCCGCTCCGGCCCCGGCCGCTGCTCCGGCGCCCGCTCCGGCCGCTCCGGCTCCCGCTCCGGCCGCTCCGGCTCCCGCTCCGGCTCCGGCTCCGCAGCAGGCTGCCCCGGCCCCCGCGCCGGCGGCTCCCGCCGCTCCGGCTCCGGCCACTGCCGCGCCCGCCGCGGCTCCGGCCGCCGCCCAGCCGACCGACGAAGGCGCCTACGTGACCCCGTTGGTGCGCAAGCTCGCCGCCGAGCACGGCGTCGACCTGTCCACCGTCAAGGGCACCGGCGTCGGCGGCCGTATCCGCAAGCAGGACGTGGTCGCCGCGGCCGAGACCGCGAAGGCCGCCCCGGCGGCGGCTCCCGCGCCGCAGGCCGCCCCGGCCGCCAGGCGGACCCCGGTCCTCGAGGCCTCGCCGCTGCGCGGCCAGACCGTGAAAATGCCGCGGATCCGCAAGGTCATCGGCGACAACATGGTCAAGGCGCTGCGCGAGCAGGCGCAGCTGTCCTCGGTCGTCGAGGTCGACGTCACGCGGCTGATGAAGCTGCGTGCGCGGGCCAAGGACGCGTTCGCGGCCCGTGAGGGCGTCAAGCTCTCCCCGATGCCGTTCTTCGTCAAGGCCGCGGCCCAGGCGCTGAAGGCCCACCCGGCCGTCAACGCCCGGATCAACGAGGCCGAGGGGACCATCACCTACTTCGACACCGAGCACATCGGTATCGCGGTGGACTCCGAGAAGGGCCTGATGACCCCGGTCATCAAGAACGCCGGTGACCTCAACATCGCCGGTATCTCCAAGGCCACGGCCGAGCTGGCGGGCAAGGTCCGGGCGAGCAGGATCACCCCGGACGAGCTGTCCGGCGGGACCTTCACCATCAGCAACACCGGTTCGCGCGGCGCGCTGTTCGACACGATCATCGTGCCTCCGCGCCAGGTCGCGATCCTCGGCATCGGTGCCACGGTCAAGCGTCCGGCCGTCATCGAGACGGAGGAGGGCACGGTCATCGGCGTCCGCGACATGACGTACCTGACGCTGTCCTACGACCACCGTCTGGTGGACGGTGCCGACGCGGCCCGTTACCTGAACTCGGTCAAGGCGATCCTGGAGGCGGGCGAGTTCGAGGTCGAGCTCGGCCTGTGATCCACAGCCGCTGAAACCGGGTCGCCGACCCCGGTCACTGGTGCCCCCGCCCGGAACCCTCCGGGCGGGGGCACCGTCGTGTGCGCGGTGCGCGGTGCGCGGTGCGCGGGGCACGGGGCACGGGGCACGGGGCACGGGGCACGGCGTACGGGTCGCGCGGGCCCGGCCGTACAGCTCGTACGGGACTCGGCGCATACGCCGTGGGACGTGCCGTATGCGCCGTGTAAGCCTCGTCTCACCTGGTCCAAAGCACCCTGTGCGCCCCTCCCGGACGGCGTCACGGCCGTATTGTCTAAGGGTCAAACGCCCTCAAGGGTCCTGTCCGTCGCCCGTCCGCCGCCCCTCGACGGGGCCCTTCGGGCGGCTGCCTCGGATTCACGAGCCCTGTTCAAGGAGCCCTCATGACCGCGCCCGTCGTCCACTCGCTGCGCGAGCAGATCCGCGAGCACATCCTGGAAGGGATCATCAGCGGGCGCTGGCAGCCGGGCGAGCGGATCGTGGAGCGGCGGATCGCGACGGAGCTGGAGGTCAGCCAGACGCCGGTGCGGGAGGCGCTGCGCGAACTGGAGTCGCTGCGGCTGATCGAGTCGGCGCCCAACAAGGGCGTGCGGGTGCGGAACCTCTCGGCCACCGACCTGGAGGAGAGCTACCCGGTGCGGGCGGGTCTCGAGGCGATCGCCGCGGAACTGGCGGCGGACCGGCTGGCGGAGGACTGCTCGGCACTGGAGCCGCATGTCGCCGCGCTGCACGAGGCCGACCGCACGGCCGACGGCACGGGCCAGGTGCGGCACACGGTCGCCTTCCACCGCGAACTGGTCCGCGCGGCCGGCAACTCGGTGCTGCTGCACACCTGGGAGGGCCTGGGCATCGAGGTGTTCACCGCCCTGTCCATCCGCTGGCTGGGCACGGTCCAGCAGTCCTACGCGGAGGAGCACGAAGAACTGGTCGCGGCGTTCCGACGACGGGATCCGGACATCGGCCGCCTGGTGAAGGAGCATGTGCTGGGCTGCGCGCCGCACGCCGCCGACGCCCCCGCCTGATCCCCGTATTCGCCCGGTGCGGTCCTGGCACCATCCGCCCGGTCCCTCCTGCGTCGCCGCGCCGGGCGAAACTGCCGGGACGTGCCGATACTGGTGAGAGCCGTGTCGTTCCCCAGGGCTGCGACCACGCCCCCGTCGGCCGGTGGTGGAGGCCATGTGATCCTGCCACAGCTGTCCTCCGTGGTTCCCGGGTCCGTCCTGTCCTCGACGCGGAACGCCGTGGCCGCGACGGTATCGGCGGTCCGGTCCGTCGCGCAGGGTCTGGCCGCCGTCCCGGCGGCGCTTCCGTTGCCCGGGCCGGTGTCGCAGCCGCGTGGGCCCGGCCTCTGGCAAACCCCGGGAGGCGTGCAGATCGCGGTCCGGCGGCTGGGACGGCCCGGTACGGCAGCGGCGGCGCGCGGGCTGGAGGCCACGCTGCGCCGGATGCCGGGGGTGAGCCGCGCGGAGGTGAACGGCACGCTGGGTTGCGTGTACGTGGGCTGCGGGCCGAAGACCGACCTTGCGGCCGTCTCCGACCTCGTCGCGGCCGCCGACGCCGCCGCCGGGGAGGCCCCGCGGGCCGGGGGGACGGACCGGGGACGGCGCTCGGTCGGCTACCCCGGGTCCGCGGAGGCACGGGTCGGCGCGGCCGTCCGGCTCGGAGCCGGTCTGGTGGCCGTGGGGGTGGCGTCGGTGGGCGACGCGCTCAGGCTGTCGGCTCTGCACCCGGCGGTGATGTCGGTGATCCATTTCGTGGAGTCCGCGCCCCCGCTGCGCGACGGCATCGCCCGCCGGATCGGCGAGACGGCCACCGAAAACGGCTTCACCGCGGCGAACCTGCTGGCGAGCGCGCTGGCCTTCCGGCCGCTGAGCGCCACGGTGACCACCGTGCTGGCCGCCGCCCGGTATGCGGAGGTGCAGGCGCGCCGTGGGGCGTGGGCGGACTGGGCGCGCAGGCTGGGTATGCAGGAGGGTACGTACCGCCACGACGCGGTGCCGGGTTACGAGCGCCCGGCGCCGCTGCCGCCGGGCCCGGGCGATCGGTACGCCAATGTGGCGGCACCAGTGGCGCTCGCGGCCTACGGTCTGACGTCGGTCGGCACGTTCAGCCAGGATCGTGCGCTGTCACTGCTGATCGCGGGGACGCCGCGCGGCCCCCGGTTCGGACGGGAGGCGTTCGCGTGCGCGGTGGGCCGGGCCCTTTCCGACCGGGGGGCGCTGGTCCTGCGGCCGGAGGTACTACGTCGCCTGGACCGGATCGACACGGTGGTCCTCGACGCCCGCGTGCTGGTCGACCACGACTGGACGATCGAGGGCGTACTGCGCCTGCCACCGCCCGGCACCCCGGGGTCCGGCCCCGAGAACGCGGGGCCCGGAGCCATCCCGGAGACCGGGGGGCATGAGGGTGGTGCCAAGCCGGGCCGGTCGGAGGGCGGCGGCCCGGACACCGCCGGGCCCGGGCGTGAGCCGCGCGGTCCGCAGGGCGGCCCGGCGGACGACGGCCCGGACGAGGACGAGCTTCACGTACGGATCCACGAGCTGATCGAGCCGGGCGGTCCGGCCGGGAGGCGTCCCCGGCACGGCGCCGGCTTCCTGGCGCCGAAGCGGCGGGGCGGCTGGGAACTACGGCCGTTCAGCGGTACGGAGACCGGCTCCGACGGCGCCCCCGTGCCCGCGGAGGCGGCCGCGCGGGCCCGGCAGTGGGCCGAGGAGGGTGCTCAGGTCGTGCTCGTCCGGCGGGAGGGAACGGCGGTGGCCGTTGCCGCCCTGGTCCCCCAACTGCACCCGCTCGCCCACCACTTGGTGCGCGCTGCACGGGAGTGCGGTGAGGTGCGGCTGGTGGGCGGCCCACCCGGGCTGCACCGCCGGTTCGGGCTCGAGGAGGCCGTGCCCACCGGGCACCGGCGTACGGCCGCCCTGGTGCGCTCCCTCCAGGTGGAGGGGCACGGGGTCGTGGTGGTCTCGGCACGGACCCGGCGTGCCCTCGTCCGCGCGGACCTGGGCATCGGATCGATCACCCTCCCGCGGCACGTGCCGTGGGACGCCGACGCCGCCGCCCCGCCCGATGTCGTCCACCTGCTGCTGACCGCCCTGCCGGAGGCCCGGCGGATCGGCCGGCTGTGTGTCCGGCTGGAGGGCGCCGGCGCCGTGGCGGGCTCGGCTCTCGCCCTGCTCGTGCCCCGCCCGCGGGCCTGGGCGCGGGCTCGTCTGGTAGCCGACGGGGTGAGCATCGCCTCAGTCGCCGCGGGCCTCTGGGCCGGGTGGCGACTGCGCGGGCGTCCGGCCCCGGCAGCCGCCGGACGCACGCCCTGGCACGCCATGGCGGTGCGCCAGGTGATGTCCCGGGCCGGCACCTCGTCCCGGGGGCTGGACGAGACCGAGGCCGCCCGGCGCAGGCAGTTCGAGGGCCGTGACCGGCACGAGGGCGCCGGCACCCTGATCGGCCGGGTCGTGGAGGAGTTGGCCAATCCGCTCACGCCCGTCCTGGCGATCGGCGGCGGTGTCTCGGCGGCGCTCGGCTCCGTGCTGGACGCCCTGCTGATCGGCGGGGTGCTCGGTGTGGACGCGCTGGTCGGCGGGGTGCAGCGGCAACAGGCCGACAACGCGGCACAGCGGCTGGTCGAGGCCACCTCGGTGCGGGTGCGGGTGCGCCGGCCCGACCGGGCGGAGGCGGTGGAGACGGCCGGCGAGCACCTGGTGCGCGGGGACGTGATCGAGCTGCGGGCCGGGGACTCGGTCCCGGCGGACTGCCGGGTGGTGCGGGCACAGGGGCTGGAGGTGGACGAGTCCAGCCTCACCGGCGAGTCGCTGCCGGTCGTGAAGAGCGCGGCGCCGACCGCGGCCCGGGCGGTCGCGGACCGCACCTCGATGCTCTACGAGGGCACGACGGTGGCGGCCGGCCACGCGCTCGGCGTGGTCGTCGCCACCGGGACCGCCACCGAAGCGGGCAGCGCGGCCGATGTGGGCGCCGAGGGCGCACCGCCGGAGAGCGGGGTGGAACGGCGGCTGAAGGCGCTGGGCCGGTGGTTCCTGCCGTTGTCCGTCGCCGCGGGAGTCGCCCTCTTCGCCATCGACCTGCTGCGCAGACGACCCCTGGGCGCCGCCCTGGGGTCCGCGGTCAGCCTGTGCGTGGCGGCCGTACCGGAGGGGCTGCCGTTCGTCGCCACGGTCGCGGAGCTGGCCGCGGCCCGCCGGCTGTCCGCGCGCGACACCCTGGTCCGCAGCGCCTCCACCATCGAGGCGCTGGGCCGCACCGACGTGCTGTGCTTCGACAAGACGGGCACGCTCACCGAGGGCCGGATCAGTCTCCAGCAGGTCTCCGACGGCCTGCGGCGCGGTGGCCCCGACCGGCTCACCCCGGCGCTGCGCCGGATCGTCGCCACAGCCGCCCTGGCCGGTCCGCCGGGCGCGGCCGCGACGCTCGCCCATCCCACCGACCGGGCCATCGCCGGCGGCGCCGAGTCGCTCGGCGCCCCCCCGGCCCGGGCCGCCGGGCTCGGTACGGACGTCTGGGAGCGGCTGGCCGAGCTGCCGTTCGAGCCGGGGCGCGGCTACCACGCCGTGCTGGGGCGGTCCGGCAGCGAGGCGCGGATCGTCGTCAAGGGCGCGCCGGAGATCGTGCTGTCCCGCTGCGACCGGGTCCGCCGGGACGACACCACCGAGCCGTTCGACGAGCGGCTGCGCGCGGAGACGGAAGCGGAGATCGACCGGCTGGCCCGGCGCGGCCTCAGGGTGCTCGCGGTCGCCGAGCGGGTCCTGCCCGCGGGTGCGCGGCAGGACGACACCGCCCCCGCCGGTCCGGGGGACCTCGGCGACGAGGTCGTCGGCGGGCTGTGTCTGCTGGGGTTGCTGGGCCTCGCGGACCCGGTGCGGCCCACCGCCGCGCAGAGCGTGGACCGGCTGTCCCGGGCCGGGGTGCGCATCGTCATGCTCACCGGCGACCACCCCAGCACCGCCGCCGCGATCGCCCGGGAGCTGCGGCCCTCCCAGGAGCCGCGCCTGATGACCGGGGCGGAGCTGGACGCCCTCGACGACGCGGCGCTCGCCGGGACGCTGCCGGACATCACGGTGTTCGCCCGGGTCACCCCGGCGCACAAGGTCCGTATCGTCACCGCGCTGCGTTCGGCCGGCCGCACCGTCGCCGTCACCGGCGACGGCGCCAACGACGCGCCCGCCATCCGGATCGCCGACGTCGGCATCGCCCTCGGCTCCCGGGCCACACCGGCTGCCCGCGCCGCCGCCGACGTGGTCGTCACCGACGACCGGATCGAGACCATCGTCGACGCCTTCGTCGAAGGCCGGGCCATGTGGGGCTCGGTGCGCAGGGCGCTGGGCATCCTGCTCGGCGGCAATCTGGGGGAGATCATCTTCACGCTGGCGAGCACGCTGCTCACCGGGCGCAGTGCGCTGAACGCCCGCCAGCTGCTCCTGGTCAACCTGCTCACGGACATGCTGCCCGCCATGGCCATCGCCGCCCGGCCGCCCGCCGACCACCCCGACCGGCTGCTCGCGGAGGGCCCGGAGGCCTCACTCGGCAAAGCCCTGACCCGCCACATCCGACTGCGCGCCGCCGTCACCACGGTGGCGGCCACGGCCGCCTGGATCGTCGCCCGTGCCACCGGCACCCGGGGGCGCGCCGACACGGTCGCCCTGGTCGCGCTGGTGACCTCCCAACTGTTCCAGACGCTCCAGGACGCGGGCCGTGATCCGGTGGTGGCCGCGGCCGCGGTGGGGTCCCTGGTGGTGCTGGGCATGGTGGTGAGCGTGCCGGGGCTCAGCCACTTCTTCGGCAGCCGGCCACTGGGCCCCGCGGCCTGGACGATCGCGCTGGCGTCGGCGGCCGGGTCGCTGCTGGTGCCCCTCGTGGCCCGGGTCGCCGCCGACGCGCTGGGGAAAGTTCACCCGCAGAACACCCGTGTGCAGCCTGCTGGATGACTTGGAGGCCGACAAAGGAGTCGTACCCGGCACGACGCACACGAAAGGCGGCCGACCCATGCCGCACATCCTCACCACGATCCTGACCCAGGTGGCGGTCGCCCTGATCGAGGCCGCAGTGGTCCGGCTGGCCGTCCAGCTCTGGAAGGCCCTCGGTACGAGCGGGCGCCCGGCGGCCGCATACGCCTGAGCGCCCCCGAACCATCCTGCCCGAATTGTCCGTTCAGGTGGGTTTATCCGCGCGCATTGATGGAACGCGGCCAGGAAGACCCCTCGCCACTCATGCCTCACGGCAGGAGAGGACGGAGATGACTTCCCCAGGTCCACAGACCCAGCCACCGCAACAGCCGGCCCCGCCACAGGCCGGGATCCAAGCCGAGGAGACCCCCACTCCAGAACCGCAGCAAGCCCCGACGGAGCACCCCGAGGAGAAGCGGACGGGCGGCAAGGTACTGCACCTGCGCACCGCGCACGCCCGGGTTCCGATCCCCTACGTGACCCCGGGCGACATGTTCTCCGGCGCCGGCAGGACCACGGCCGCGTCCACGGCCACGTCCATACTCCCCTCGCCCCGCAAGCTGGCCTTCTACGGCCTCCTCGGCGCCATGGCCGTGGTCGAGGCCGTCGAGTGGCCGATCGCGGTCGCCGTGGGCGCCGCGACCGAAGTGATCACCCGCGAGCAGGCGGCACGGCAGCGCCAGGGGCACGAACCCGCCGGGCGGGAACGCGCCGGCCACGAGCAGGGCCGGGAGTCCGCCGCCGACCGGACGGAGACCGCGACGCCGCCGCAGTCGGCGACGGCATGACGGATCCGCCCTGAACGCCGGTGGGACCGGACGCCGTCCGAGCGTTCGGCCCCACCGGCGTTCAGGGCTTCCGAGCCACCCCTCACTCGGCTCGAACCGGCCGGTCGCCACTCAGGTGAGCAGGGAAAGCGCGGCACCGCGTGCCCGAATCTCCGGCACAGGATGCCAATTTCTTGATATGGGGACCTTTTTGGCCCTCTACCTTTGATCGATCATCGATCAGGGAGTTATTGTCACCAGCGAGGTCTCCACCAGAGACCTCATCGCCCTGTCCTGCCAAAGACCAAGGGCACCCCCGAACCCTTACCGATGAGGGAACCCCCTTCGACTGAGGAAGGCGGCGACATGACCGACCTCAAGGCCATCCAGCCGAGCGAGCTGGACCAGCTCCCGGACCGCGACCCCGAGGAGACCGCCGAATGGCAGGCCTCGCTCGACGCCGTCGCCAAGGCGGCCGGGCCGCACCGGACCGCGTATCTGATGCGCCGTACGCTGGAGCGCGCCGAGGGCGCCGGCGTCGCGCTGCCGCAGCTCCTCGAGACCGACTACATCAACACCATCCCCACCGCCGCCGAGCCCGCCGTGGACGGCGACGAGGCGATGGAGTCCCGCATCACCGCGTGGAACCGCTGGAACGCGGCGGCGATGGTGTCCCGCGGCAGCAAGTACGGCGTCGGCGGCCACATCGCCACCTTCGCCTCCGCGGCCTGGCTCTACGAGACCGGCTTCAACCACTTCTTCCGCGGCAAGGAGGGTGACGGCTCCGGAGACCAGCTCTACATCCAGGGCCACGCCTCCCCCGGCATCTACGCCCGCGCCTTCCTCGACGGCAGGCTGACCGAGGCGCACCTCGACAACTTCCGCCGCGAGGCCGGCGGCGACGGACTGCCGTCCTACCCGCACCCGCGGCGCCTGCCCTGGCTGTGGGAGTTCCCCACGGTGTCGATGGGCCTGGGCCCGATCTCCGCGATCTACCAGGCGCGGTTCAACCGCTATCTGACCAGCCGCGGTATCAAGGACCTGTCGAACTCCCACGTGTGGGCGTTCCTCGGCGACGGCGAGATGGACGAGCCGGAGTCCACCACCGCGCTCACCCTCGCCTCCCGCGAGGGCCTGGACAACCTGACCTTCGTCATCAACTGCAACCTGCAGCGGCTCGACGGCCCGGTCCGCGCCAACTTCAAGATCGTGCAGGAGCTGGAGGCCCAGTTCCGCGGCGCCGGCTGGAACGTGATCAAGAGCCTGTGGGGCACCGCCTGGGACGAGCTGTTCCAGCTGGACACCACCGGCGCGCTGGTCCGCCGCCTGCGCGAGGTACCCGACGCGCAGGTCCAGACGTACCAGACCCGCGACGCCGCCTACATCCGCGAGGACTTCTTCGGCAAGGACCCCGCGCTCGTCGAGATGGCGAAGCTGCTGAGCGACGACAAGATCGTCGAGTGCTTCCAGCTCTCGCGCGGCGGCCACGAGGCCCGCAAGGTCTACGCCGCCTACCGCGCCGCGCTCTCCCACACGGGTGCGCCGACCGTGATCCTGGCCCAGACGGTCAAGGGCCACACGCTCGGCGACGGCTTCGCGTCGAAGAACGCCAACCACCAGATGAAGAAGCTGTCGGCGGACGAGTTCAAGGCAATGCGCGACCGCCTCGAACTGCCGATCAAGGACAGCGACTTCGTCGACGGCGTGGTCCCCTACGGCCACCCGGGCACCGACTCCCCCGAGGTCCGTTACCTCCAGGAGCGGCGCGTGGCCCTCGGCGGCCCGGCCCCGGCCCGCCGCGTCCACCCGGTCGCTCCGCTGCCGGCCCCGGCCGAGAAGGCGTTCGCCGCCTTCGACAAGGGCTCCGGCTCGCAGAACGTGGCCACCACCATGGCGTTCGTCCGCCTGGTCAAGGACCTGGTCCGCGACAAGGAGACCGGCAAACGCTGGGTGCCGATCGTCCCCGACGAGGCGCGCACCTTCGGCATGGAGTCGCTCTTCCCCTCGCTCGGCATCTACTCGCCCAAGGGCCAGACCTACGAGCCGGTCGACCGCGACCAGCTGATGTACTACAAAGAGGCCAAGAACGGCCAGATCCTCAACGAGGGGATCACCGAGGCCGGTTCCATGGCCGACTTCATCGCCGCCTCCACGTCGTACGCGACGCACGGCGAGCCGATGATCCCGTTCTACATCTTCTACTCGATGTTCGGCTGGCAGCGTACGGCCGACCAGATGTGGCAGCTCGGCGACCAGCTCGGCCGCGGCTTCCTCGTCGGCGCCACCGCCGGCCGCACCACGCTCACCGGTGAGGGCCTCCAGCACGCCGACGGCCACTCCCCCGTCATCGCGGCGACCAACCCGGCCGCGCTGAGCTACGACCCGGCGTTCGCGTACGAGATCGCCACCATCGTCAAGGACGGTCTGCGCCGGATGTACGGCGCGGCGGCCCCGGGCGAGGACCAGAACGTCTTCTACTACCTGACGGTCTACAACGAGCCGGTCCAGCAGCCGGCCAAGCCGTCGGCCGCCGGGATCGACGAGGGCATCCTCAAGGGCCTGTACCGCTTCAACACGGCGGAGTCGGCCGGGCTCACCCCCGCGGCCAACGCCGCGCGGATCCAGCTGCTCGGCTCCGGTACGGCGATCCACTGGGCGCTGAAGGCGCAGCGGCTGCTCGCCGAGGAGTGGGGCGTGGCGGCCGACGTGTGGTCGGCGACGTCGTGGACCGAACTGCGCCGGGACGCGCTGGACGCCGACGCGGCGCTGCTGCGCGGCGAGGAGCGGGTGCCGTACGTCCGGCAGGCGCTCCAGGGCGCCGAGGGCCCGGTGCTGGCGGTGTCCGACTACATGCGCCAGGTCCCCGACCAGATCGCGCAGTGGGTCGAGCAGGACTACTCCTCGCTGGGTGCCGACGGCTTCGGCCTGTCGGAGACCCGTGAGGCGGCCCGCCGCCACTTCGGTGTCGACGCCGAGTCCATCGTCGTCGCGGCGCTGGCGCAGCTCGCCCGGCGCGGCGAGGTGCGGGCGACGGCCGTGAAGGAAGCGCGCGAGAAGTACGGCCTGTGACAGGGCACGCGTCCTACGGACTGTGATGGCAGGAGGCCCCCGCTGCGGCGGGGGCCTCCTGCCATCATGGGCCGCATGCGTGCTGCCCGGCTGATCAAGATGGTACTGCTGCTCCAGTCCCGGCCCTCCATGACCGCCGCCGAACTGGCGCGCGAGCTGGAGGTGTCGGAGCGGACCGTCACCCGGGACGCGCAGGCACTGTCCGAGGCCGGGGTGCCGGTGTACGCGGACCGGGGACGGGCCGGCGGGTACCGGCTGGTCGGCGGGTACCGGACGAGGCTGACGGGGCTGGCCCGCGACGAGGCGGAGGCGCTGTTCCTGTCCGGGGTGCCGGGCGCGCTGCGCGAGATGGGGCTCGAGGACACGGCCTCCGCGGCCCGGCTGAAGGTGTCGGCGGCGCTGCTGCCGTCCCTGCGGGACGCGCCGAGGACGGCGGCGCAGCGGTTCCATCTGGACGCCCCGGGCTGGTTCCGCGAGGTGCCGGCGCCCGAGCTGCTGCCGGCCGTGGCGGACGCGGTGTGGGACGACCGTCCCGTCATCGCGCGCTACCGGCGCGGGGAGAGCGAGGTGGAGCGGGAGCTGGAGCCGTACGGGCTCGTGCTCAAGGCGGGGGTCTGGTACCTGTGCGCGCGGGTGCCGGGGCAGGGGGCATCGGGCCCGATGGCCTACCGGGTGTACCGGATCGACCGGTTCACGGCGGTGGAGGCGGTGACGGGGACGGGTGTGGGCACGGAACGCTTCGAGCGCGACCCGGAGTTCGACCTGCCCGCGTTCTGGGCGGAGCGGGCGGAGCAGTTCGCGCGCTCGATCCTGCGGGCGGAGGTGGTGGTACGGCTGTCGCCCGAGGGAGTGCGCGCGTTGCCGCACGCCGTGGACGCGGCGGCCGCGCGGGAGGTACTGGCCGAGGCGGCCGGGACCGGAGCGGACGACGACGGGTGGGTGACGGTGACCCTGCCGGTGGAGTCCGAGGAGGTCGCCCGCACCCAGCTGACGGCGCTGGGCTCCGAGGTGGAGGTGCTCGCGCCCGCCTCACTGCGGGAGCGGTTCGCCGCCCAGGCCGTACGGCTGGCCCTGCTGTACGGGCCTGGTGTCTGTCGTTCGGATCAGGCCGGATCAGGGAGCGGGGTCCGGTGCCGGGGGCATTGCCCGCGCCTTTCAGGCAGTGGGGGAGCATCGCAAGGCGGAGGAGCATCGCAAGGCGGAGGAGCATCGCAAGGCGGAGGAGGGAGCCAATGGGGGTCTCCCCTGCTCGAGCGAAGCCGAGAGCTTGGGGAAGGATCCCTAGGGACCGACGACAACGCGGCGAGGTGCGGCACCGGGGCCCGCGAGCCCCGGCCTGATCCGAACGGCAGGCCCTGAGTGATCCGCGTTTTCCGGGGTGCGTCTTGGGGGTCCAAGGCCGATGCTTGACGCGTGATGGACGAGACGGAGTTCTGGGAGCTGGTCGACACCGCCCGCGAGGACGCCGAGGGCGACCCGGAGGAGCAGGCCGACCTGCTCGTGGAGCGGCTCGCGCGGCTGGACCCGGAAGCCGTTCTCGACTTCGCCCGGCACTTCGAGTCCCGCTACCACCGCGCCTACCGCTGGGACCTGTGGGGCGCCGCCTGGGTACTCCTCGACGGGGCGAGCGACGACGCCTTCGACTTCTTCAGGTGCTGGCTGATCGGCCAGGGCCGCGAGGTCTACGAGGGCGCGCTGCACGACCCGGACGCCCTGGCCGATCTGCTGGACGACTTCGACGAGGAGATCGACGGCGACGGCGAGGAGCTCGGCTACGCGGCGGACGAGGCGTACGAGCAGCTCACCGGCATCGTGGCCCCCGACCTGGACCTCCCCGCGGGCCCGGCCGAGCCCGAGGGCACGCCCGTCGACTTCGAGAACGACTCCCGGCTCGCCGAACGCTATCCCCGGCTCTGGGACCGGTTCCGGCCCTGAGCCCCGGGAGACCTGCTCACCGGGGTTGCGCTCACCTCGAGGCCCCCGCGATCCGGCTGTTCTCCCCCTGCGCCTTTTCCTGCGTCTTTTCCTGCGTCTTTTCCTGCCGCTCCTGTCGGCGTCCGGCGTCCGGCCGGCGGCCCTGCAGCTCCGCCGCCATCTCCCTGATCCTCGGCAGCCGGGCGTGCAGGGCGGCACCCGGACAGCTGGTCATGAAGCCGTCGCTGTGGCCCGCGAGGGCGGGCAGCATCACGGTGGTGCCGGCCGCGTAGCGGCTGCCACCGTTACTGGAGACCAGCCGGACGTCGGATCGCGGGTCGGTGCCGGACAGACCGAGCTTCCAGGCGGTCAGCCGGGCGATCGCGCGCTCCATCGCGGGCGGCACGGGCACCCCGGCGGTGAAGGTGCCGAGCGCGGCGATACCCGTACTGCGGTGGTTGAAGCCCTGAGTGTGGGCGCCGGTGACGGGACGGCCGGTGCCGCCCGCTCGGCCTTCGTAGATGGTGCCGCAGCGGTCCACGACGAAGTTGTAGCCGATGTCGTCCCAGTCCCGGGCGGTGGTCTGGCCCTCGTAGAGGCTGCGGATGTGGGTGGGGGCCTCGGCGCAGTCGTAGTCGTTGGGCGAGTCGGTGTGGTGGACGAAGACGGCGACGACCTTGTCGTCGTAGCGCGGGGGCGGCTGTTCGCGGTCGGCGTCGCCCACCCAGGCCGCTCTCGACACGATGGGGGGCCTGGGCGCCGTGTAGGCGACCGTCTTGCGTGCGGGGACGGGGGCGGCCGCCGAGGGCTCCGCGGCCCGTTCGACGCCGTACGCGCACAGCACCAGGGCGACCGCCGCGGCGACGCCCGGCAGGCAGCCGAGCAGCACTTTGACGGTTCTGGGCAGGCCCGTGCGGCCGGTTGTGCGGGATATCCGGGAACCATGGCGCGGCCGCGCTCCCCTTGGTCTTTTGAGGACACGCATGCCTTCACTGTGGGTCGGATCGAGCGGGCCCGCGACGTGGCCGCGCCAACCGGTGGAACCGTGATCCGGTCCACGGCGGAACCATCGTCCGGGTCCTCGGCGTTCTTCCGGGTACACGCGCGTGCGGCCGCTTCCCGGTGGTCACCCGCGCGTGGCTGATCACCGGGCCCCTCCCCCACGTATGAGAGGGCCCGAGAGGAAGGCGGCGTGCGTGGACCTGCTCGACATCCTGCTGTTGCTGGTCGTCCTGGCCTACGCGGCGTCCGGCTACCGGCGCGGTCTGCTGGCCGGCTGCGTGTCGCTGGCCGGTTTCGTGGGCGGTGCCGTCGTCGGCGTGTGGATTCTGCCCTGGGTGATGGACCTGGTGCCCTCGGGGACGACCGGGGCTACGGTGACGGCCCTGGTCACGGTGCTGCTGCCGGCGGCCGCGGGCCATGAGCTCGCGGGCCGGCTGGCGCTGCGGCTGCGGCGGGAGCTGGACCGGGGGCCGCTGCGGGTGGCGGACGGGGTCGGCGGGGCGGTGGCCAACTCGGTGGCCGTGCTGATCGTGGCCTGGGTGATCGCGTCCGTCCTCGGTGCCTCCTCGTCCCCGTTGATCACCTCCGCGATCCGGGACTCGCGGCTGCTCGGCGCGGTCCACGAGGTGATGCCGGACAGCACCCCCGCGTGGTTCTCGCGGGCCACCTCGACGCTGACCGAGGCGGGCTTCCCGCAGGTCTTCAACCCGTTCGAGAACGAGTCGACGGCCGAGGTCGCCGAGCCCTCCGGCGACAGCGTCACCGCCGCCGCCACCCGGGCCGCCCAGCGGAGCACGGTGAAGGTCGAGGGCGTCGCGGGTCTCCAGGGCCGCGAGGGCAGCGGCTTCGTGTACGCGGCGGAGCACGTGATGACCAACGCCCATGTGGTGGCCGGCATCGACGAGCCGACCGTGCGGGTCGGCGGCGTCGGGCGGGCGTACGAGGCCCGGGTGGTGCTGTTCGACCCGCAGAAGGACGTGGCCGTGCTGTACGTGCCCGAACTGCGGGCGCCCGTCCTCCGGTTCGTCGACGACGCCGACCGCGGCGACTCGGCGGTCGTCGCGGGCTACCCGCAGGACGGTGACCTGAATCTCCAGGCGGCGACGGTCGCGAACCAGGTGCGGGCGAGGGGGCAGAACATCTACGGGGACCAGGTCGTCACGCGCGAGATCTACTCCATCCGCTCCACCGTGCGCCCCGGCAACTCCGGCGGGCCGCTGCTGACCACCGACGGCCGGGTGTTCGGCGTGGTGTTCGCCCGGTCCACCTCGGACGCGGAGACCGGCTACGTCCTGACCGCGGCCGAGGTCGCCGGCGACGCGGAGCGCGCGGCGAACGCGACGGCACCGGTGGACACGGGGGAACCGGTGACGTCGTAGACGGCGCCGCGGGCCGCCGCGGATCGACAGGTCGGCATGGGGGTCACTTTACGACCGGGCCCGTCGTGTGTCCGCCGTGATGTCCGGGCGGCGGGGCAGGATGGGAATCATGGAACCTTCCCGCATCGCGGTGGCCGGCGCGTCCGGCCTCATCGGCGGCGCACTCGTACAGTCCCTCACCGCCGACGGGCACAGGGTGGTGCGCCTGGTGCGCAGGACGCCCCGCACGGAGAACGAGGTGCGGTGGGACCCGGAGCGGGGGTCCGTGGACGCGGCCGGGCTCGCCAGGTGCGACGCCGTGGTCAATCTCGCCGGCGCCGGGGTGGGCGACCACCGCTGGACACCCGCGTACAAGGAGCGGATCCGCACCGGCCGGGTGCGGGGTACGGCCGCGCTCGCCGAGGCCGTCGCCGGGATGAAGCGGGACGTACGGCCGCGGGTGTTCGTGAACGGCAGCGCGATCGGCTACTACGGCGAGACCGGCGACCGCGCGGTCGACGAGAGCGCGCCGGCGGGCTCGGGCTTCCTGCCGGAGCTGTGCGTCGAGTGGGAGGCCGCCGCGGCACCGGCGCGGGAGGCGGGTGTGCGGACGGCGTTCGCCCGGACCGGGCTGGTGGTGGCCCGCGGGGGCGGGGCGTGGGGCAGGCTCTTCCCGCTGTTCCGGGCCGGGCTGGGCGGGCGGCTGGGCGACGGACGCCAGTACTGGTCGTACGTCGCCCTGCACGACGAGGTGGCCGCCCTGCGTCATCTGCTCGACACCGACGGGCTGTCCGGGCCGTTCAACCTGACCGCGCCGCACCCGGCGACCAACCGTGAGATCACCGAGGCGATGGCGCGTGTGCTGCGCCGGCCGACGCTGTTCGCGGTACCGGCGCCGGTGCTGCGGACGGTGCTCGGCGAGATGGCCCAGGACGTACTGGGCAGCGCCCGGGTGCTGCCGACGCGGCTGCTGGAGTCGGGGTTCCGGTTCGCGTTCCCGGACATCGAGGGGGCGATCCGCGCGGCGCTGTGACGGGGCGGGCGGGGCGGAGCGCACCCCGGGTGAGGGGCGGTGGGGGCCTGGGGCGCGGGACGACCGGGGCGCGTGCGCCCTGGGGTCTTTCGTGCGGATCAGGCCGGATCGGGGAGCGGGGTCCCGTGCCGGGGCACCGCCCATGCCCTTCGGGCAGTGGGGATCATCGCAAGGCGGAGGGGGGGCCAATGGGGGGGGTCTTCCCTGTTCATGGAGGGTCCCCCCGCTCGAGCGGAGCCGAGAGCTTGGGGAAGGAGCCCCGGGGGCCGCCGACAACGCGGCGAGGTGCGGTGCCGGACCCCTCGAGCCCGGCCTGATCCACACGACAGGCCCTGAATGACCGCTGCGTTCCGTCCGGCGGGCGTATGCGACCGCCGTGCGCCCGTGCCCCTGCCGATGCGCGACTCCCCGGGCGCCTTCCCGGACCTAACCTCGAGCAGAACTCGCTTATCCCTGGGGCCTGTTGGGGGCATGACGTCTCCAGCGTCCGCGCAACCTCGAGGAGGGGCACGTGCTTGAGCCCACGTACCAGGCGGACGTCGTCGTCGTGGGGTCCGGGATCGCCGGACTCTCCGCGGCGCGACGGCTGACCGGCGCAGGAGTCACCACCGTGGTCCTGGAGGCCGCCCACGCGGTGGGCGGCCGGATGGCCACGGAGAAGATCGACGGCTTCCGGCTCGACAGAATCGGGCAGTTGCTGTCCACGGCGTATCCCGAGCTGCGGCCGGCCGCGGGCTTGGACGGGCTCGTCCTGCGCCCGTTCGCGCCCGGGGTCCTGCTGCACAGCGACGGACGACACCACCGCGCGGGCGTGCCCACCGGCGCGCGGGGCGCAAGGGGCGCACTCCACGTGGTGCGCGCCCTGGCGAGCGCCCCCAGGGCGGGGTCGGCACCCCGGAGGCCGGTGGCCGTGCCCGGACGTCAGGTGTCCGCGCCGCGGAGCCGGACCGGCGCCCCGCTGGGCACCGCCGTCGACCAGGCCCGGCTGGGTGCCGCGTTCACCCGGCTCGCGGGCACACCGGTGGAACGGCTGCTGGTCCGGCCGGAGTTGACCGCCGCCGAGGCGCTGCTCGCCCGGGGCCTGCCGGCCCGTACCGTCGACGGCTTCCTCCGTCCGCTGCTCGCCGCCCTGTTGTGCGACCCGGACCTCACCACGTCGAGCCGGTGCGCGGATCTCGCGCTGCGCGCCTTCGCGGCCGGGCGGCTGTGTCTGCCGGAGGGCGGCGCGGAGGCGCTGCCGGAGCTGCTGGCGCGAGGACTGCCGGCGGGCACGGTGCACACCGGCGTCCGGGCCACCTCCGTCTCGACGACGTCGGTGACCACCGCCGAGCACGGCGAGTTCCGCTGCCGCGCGGTGCTGATCGCGACGGACGCGCGCGCCGCCGCGCAGTTGCTGCCGGGCCTGCGGGTGCCGGACTTCCACCCGGTGACGGTGGTGCACCACGCGACGGACGAGCCCCCGGAGACCGGTGCCTCGCTGCTCCTGGACGCCGACCGGGGCGGTCCGGTGACGCACACGGCGGTGGTCAGCCGGGTCGACCCGTCCCGGGCCCCGGCGGGCCGCGCGCTGGTGTCGTCCACGGTCCTGGGTCCGCCCGGGGCGCAGGTGGACACGGACGTACGCATGCACCTGTCCAGGCTGTACGGCATGTCGACGGCGCGCTGGGAGACACTGGCGGTCCACCACACCGCCGACGCCGTGCCGGCGACGCCTCCGCCGCACGATCTGCGCCGCCCGGTGCGGCTGCTGGCGGGTCTGTACGTGTGCGGCGACCACCGCGACACCAGCACCGTGCAGGGCGCCCTGCACTCGGGCCGCCGCGCCTCGGCCGCGATCCTGGCGGACCTGGGCGCGGACCGCCCCCTGCACACGGCCGACCCCCTCCCGACACCCCGAGCAGCCTGACCACCCCGGGTGGGCGGCGCCCCGCGCCGCCCCCTGCACACGGCCGACCCCCTCCCGACACCCCGAGCGATCTGACCACCCCGGGTGGGCGGCGTCCCGCGCCGCCCACCGTCTCCTTGCCGACCACCCCGCCCGCCACCGACGCACGGAGCTCCTACCGACGCACGGCGCCTGTCCGGACCCGTGCCCCCGGGCAGCCGTCAGTCGCTCCACGAGGCGTCTGGCAGTCCCCGACGGCCCTCCGCCGGCCCCGGTGGCCGCGGGGCACGGAGCCACCGCGGCCCCTCGACCCGCGCCCATCGGCGTCGCCGCTCAGCCGTACGCCGCGATCCTCTCCCGGTAGACGCGGACCGGGGCCGCGTCATGGTAGGGCTCCAGGCGGCGTTCGAAGTCGCGGACGTACTCCACGGCCCGTACCGAGCGCATCTCGGCGGCCTGGCCCGCCGCCTCGGCGGCGAGGAGGCAGGCCTGGTCGAGTTCGCCGAGACCGAGGCGCGCGGTGGCGAGGACGACCCGGCAGAACAGGCGGCTGCGGGCGTAACCGGGGGCGCGCAGTTGCAGCGAGCGCTCCGCGTGCTGGGCGGCGGCCCGGAACTGCTGGAGGTCGCGGTGGCAGTGGCCGAACTCGTCGGCGAGCTGGGCCTCGTCGAAGAAGCGCACCCAGTGCGGGACCTCGTCGCCGGGCCGTGTGCTCTCCAGGGCGCGTTCGGCGCGTACCAGCGCCGCGGTGCAGGCGCGGACCTCACCGAGCACCCCGTGCCCGCGCGCCTCCACGGCGTGCAGCAGGGCCTGCACCAGGGGCGGGGTGGAGCCGCCCACGCCCTGCTGGGCCACCCGCGCCAGCTGCACGGCCTCCCGGCCGTGGCCGAGGTAGACGGCCTGCCGGCTCATGGTGACCAGGACGTACGCGCCGTAGGTCCGGTCCGCTGCTGCCTGGGAGAGGCGGAGCGCCTGGACGAAGTAGCGCTGGGCGAGCCCGTGCGCGCCGATGTCGTACGACGTCCAGCCGGCCAGCCGGGTCAGGTCGGCGACGGCGGCGAACAGGCGGCGGCCGGTCTGTTCGCCGTAGCTGCCGCGCAGCATCGGCTCGCACTCGTGCTCCAGGTAGCGCACCAGGGCCTGGCGGGCGTGGCCGCCGCCGTAGGCGTCGTCGAGGGTGCGGAACAGCTCGCCGACGGAGCGCAGGGCGGCGATGTCGCCGCCGGTGACCCGCTGGCCGGGGCCGCGTTCGGCGGCGTGCCGTCGGCGGGGGGCGAACCCGGACGGCCGCCCCGCCGGTCCGCCCGCCGGTCGGATCTGGGCGGGGACGCGGACCGATGGTTCGGCGCGGGCCACCTTCTCGTCGGCACGGCCGATGAGCCAGTCCCGGCTGGGTACGACGAGCCCCGCCGAGGTGAAGGCGATCTTGCGCAGCTCGGCGTGGCTGCCGGAGTCCTTGCGCCACAGCCCGCTGACGATGTCGACGGCCTCGTCGGGGGTGGCGGCGAACTCCAGGCCCGCGTAGACGGGGGCACAGGCGTCCAGGCCGAGGTCCTGGGCGGTGAGCCTGCGGCCGAGGCGCCGGGTGAAGACCTCGGCGATGAGCGCGGGTGTGGTGCCCCTGGGCTGCTGCCCACGCAGCCAGCGGGTGACGGAGGTCTTGTCGTATCTCAGGTCGAGCCCGTGTTCGAGACCGAGCTGGTCCACGCGACGGGCGAGTCCCGCGTTGGAGAACCCCGCTTCTGCGATGAGCGCGGCGAGCTGGCGGTTGGGGGTGCGCTGCGCGGGTCGTTCCGACATCTGCGGTGCGGTCTCCTGCCTTCCGGCGAACGTGGTGGTGCCCGGATTGCCATGAGCAGCCCATGAGCAGCTCTTACGGCCTGCTGAACGGCGCGAATGTAGCGGAGAGTAAACGCCTGGTCGCAGCATTCGACTCGCATTCATCCGATCGTGTGAGGATTAACCTCGCGGCTGACGACCGGGGACCCTGGAGCGGCACGGAACCGGCGCCCCCACGCGCGCCAGGAGAACTGCCGGAACAGCGGCCCGACCGGGCGCCGGAACAGCGACCGGTCGTACGGTCGTACAGTGGCTTGGGCACGTTTCGCGCCTTACCGCGTTTCCGTGTTTCCGTGTTTCCGCCTTGATGCTCGTTTGCCTTACTGCCTTACTACTGCCTGGGAGGCGCTCGCCGTGAGTGAGTTGCGGTTCGTCCGAATGGGTTTCGGGACCGAGTCCGTCGACTACCAGGTGGCCTGGGACGAACAGCGCCGGGTGCACGCGGCGCGGTTCGCCGACGAGGTGCCCGACACCGTGATCCTGCTGGAGCACCCCTCGGTCTACACGGCCGGCCGGCGCACCCAGGACAGCGAGCGCCCTCTCGACGGCACCCCGGTCATCGACGTGGACCGCGGCGGCAAGATCACCTGGCACGGCCCCGGCCAGCTGGTGGGCTACCCGATCCAGAAGCTGCCCCGCCCGGTGGACGTGGTGGCGCACGTGCGGCGCCTGGAGGAGGCTCTGATCCGCACCTCCGCGGAGTTCGGCGTGACAGCCACCCGCATCGAGGGCCGCAGCGGGGTGTGGGTGCTGGGCGACCCGGTCGAACAGCGCCCGGCGCGATATGGAGGGGCAGCGCGCAGCACTTCGGCCGAGGATGGCGGCGGGCGACGGGCGGGCCTCTCCCTGGACTTCGACCCCCGCCTGACCGACGAGGAGTTCGACCCGCGGCTGAACGGCCCCGAGTACGCGCCCTCCAACGCCGGCCAGCGCCGCGAGGACCGCAAGCTCGCCGCCATCGGGATCCGGGTGGCCAAGGGCGTCACCATGCACGGCTTCTCGTACAACGTGCAGCCGGACAACAAGTGGTTCGACCGGATCATCCCGTGCGGCATCCGCGACGCGGGCGTCACCTCCCTCGCGGCCGAACTGGGCCGCGACATCACGCTCGACGAGGTGCTCCCGGTCGTCGAGCGCCATCTGCGCGACATCCTGGAGCACGCCGACCCGAAGCCCCGGGAGATCATCCGCGCGAGCGCCTGATCCGGCCCGATCCGAACGAGAGGCCCTGACCTCGCATCCGGGAATGCGCCCCGCGCCTCGGAGGTTGGCCTGACCGGCAGGCCCGACAAACACGGGCGTACCCTGGTGTACGCCGAAGAATCGAAGCTAGGGAGCCGATGTGTCCGCAGTCGCACCCGACGGACGCAAGATGCTGCGCCTTGAGGTCCGCAACAGCCAGACCCCCATCGAGCGCAAGCCCGAATGGATCAAGACGCGGGCGAAAATGGGGCCCGAGTACACGAAGATGCAGAACCTCGTCAAGAGCGAGGGCCTGCACACGGTCTGCCAGGAAGCCGGCTGCCCGAACATCTACGAGTGCTGGGAGGACCGCGAGGCGACCTTCCTCATCGGCGGCGACCAGTGCACCCGGCGCTGCGACTTCTGCCAGATCGACACCGGCAGGCCCGAGGCCCTCGACCGTGACGAGCCGCGCCGCGTGGGCGAGTCCGTGGTCACCATGGACCTGAACTACGCCACCATCACCGGCGTCGCCCGCGACGACCTGGAGGACGGCGGCGCCTGGCTGTACGCCGAGACCGTGCGCCAGATCCACGCGCAGACCGCCGCGCGCGAGACCGGCCGCACCAAGGTCGAGCTGCTGGCCCCCGACTTCAACGCCGTCCCGGAGCAGCTGGCGGAGGTCTTCTCCTCCCGCCCCGAGGTGTTCGCGCACAACGTCGAGACCGTGCCCCGCATCTTCAAGCGGATCCGCCCCGGCTTCCGCTACGACCGCTCCCTGAAGGTCATCACCGCCGCCCGGGACTACGGCCTGGTCACCAAGTCGAACCTGATCCTCGGCATGGGCGAGACCCGCGAGGAGGTCGGCGAGGCGCTCCGGCAGCTGCACGACGCCGGCTGCGAGCTCGTCACCATCACGCAGTACCTGCGCCCGTCGGTGCGTCACCACCCCGTCGACCGCTGGGTGAAGCCGCACGAGTTCGTGGAGCTGAAGGAGGAGGCCGAGCAGATCGGCTTCTCCGGCGTGATGTCCGGCCCGCTGGTCCGCTCCTCGTACCGCGCCGGCCGCCTGTACCAGATGGCGGTCGAGAAGCGCGGTACGTACGTCGCGGCGCAGGCCGTCTGACGCGACGTCCCCCGCACGCTCCGGCCCCGGGTGAGGCATGCGCGTGAACTCGCGCACAAGATACTACTGGCCGGTAATGGCCGAGAAGACGCGGCCCCGGCCGTCCTCGCAGATGAGGGCGCACGCCGGGGCCGCGTCGGCTTTCGCGGGCGCGAACCTCGGCTTCATGTCGGTTTGACCGGCGGGTCACGCCCTGGTAACACCAATCTGTAACCCTGGAATCACGCCACGTACTCCCGTATCCGAAGACACTTCGAGGGGGACCTCCACGATGCAGGCCGCGCCCGTCCGCGCCACCGCCATCCCGTCCTTCGGCACCGCCCTGCGCGCTGTCGAGTCGCTCCTGATGAGCGGCGGCCAGCGCACCGCCCGCCGCAACGCCTGGACCTCCGTACTGGAGGACCGCCGTCGCGCCAAGGACCGGGTCGAGGCACAGCGCGTGCTCGACCGGTCCCCGACCGTCACCAACCTCTGACCTCTCCCCTGTTTCCTGAACTCCTCCTGCCCGCCACCCGGTTCCGCCCCGACGCCGGTCCCGCGCCCGCTCCCCGCGCGGCATCCGTCCGTCACCCTCCCGGCCCCCACCCGGCCCCTCACGGACACTGCCGTCGTTCTCGCTCCTGGGGACACGTAGACTTCGTGGCATGGCGAGGAAGGAAACCGCAGCGGACGCTGCGAACCCCGGGCGACTGAAGCAGATTGCCCTGACCTACAAGATGACCCGCAGGGCCGACAAAAAGATCGGTCTTGTACTCGCGGCTATCGGAATCGTCACCTTTGGTGTCTTCCTCGCGATCGGTTTCTTGATCGGTCACCCCATCTATCTCGGCATCCTGGGCTTCCTGCTCGCCTTCCTCGCGACGGCGATCGTGTTCGGGCGCAGGGCCGAGCGAGCGGCCTTCGGGCAGATGGAGGGACAGCCGGGCGCTGCCGCGGCCGTACTGGACAACGTCGGCCGGGGCTGGACCACCACCCCCGCCGTGGCGATGAACCGCAACCAGGACGTGGTGCACCGCGCGGTCGGCAAGGCCGGCATCGTGCTGATCGCCGAGGGCAACCCGAACCGGGTGAGGAGCCTGCTCGCCGCCGAGAAGAAGCGGATGAACCGCATCGTCGCGGACGTGCCGGTGCACGACATGGTCGTGGGCACGGGCGAGGGCCAGGTCGAGCTGAAGAAGCTGCGCACGACCATGCTCAAGCTGCCCCGCGTACTCACGGGCCCGCAGGTCACCGCGACCAACGACCGGCTGCGCGCGCTGGGCGACCTGATGAGCAACATGCCGCTCCCGAAGGGCCCGATGCCCAAGGGCATGAAGCTCCCGAAGGGCGGCCCGAAGGCCCGCTGAGGCCCCGTATACGACGCTTGCACGAAGAGGGGGCGCCCGGAGTGATTCCGGGCGCCCCCTCTTCGTCGTACCGGCTTCGTCGTACCGGCGCCGCCGGCGTCAGATCCGTACCTCGACCGTGCGGGCGAGCCGGTCGTGCAGGCCGCGGCCGTCGCGGTCCCAGATCAGGGCGGGGACGGCCAGGCAGAGCAGCGCCGAACGGACCAGGCCGCGCACCGGCTGGACCCGGCCGCTCTCGAGGGCGACGACGCGCAGGCCGAAGAGGCGCTTTCCGGGAGTGAACCCGACCGTGCCGACGGTGAGGACGCTCAGCACGAAGAACAGCAGGAGCGCCCAGTTGCTGGTGCTCTGCCCGTAGCCGTCGGTGATGAGGCCGTATGCGATCAGGACGCACAGCGCCCAGTCGACGGCCAGGGCGCCGATCCTGCGCCCCGGACGGGCGATGGAGCCCGGTCCGTCCTCCGGCAGCCCCAGCTGCTCGCCCCGGTACCCGAACTCGGCGCCGGCGTCTTCCATGGCCGCGCGCGGCCCGGAGAGCCACGATCCGATTGCCTGCCTGTTGTCCACCCGACCACGGTACTGCGCCCGTACATGACCGGCGGAGGGCGGGGTGGACCGGGGAGGGGGCGGGGTGGACCGGGGAGAACGACGATGCGACGGCGGGATGTGACCGGGCTACCGTGAGAGATGAGCCGGTTAACTTGTGCGAAACAAATGGGTCACGCCCGAGAAATCACCCGTCCCTAGGGTCGAGTGCAGCGTGGGCCACCCGCACTGGCCGCACGAACGATCTACCACCCCGGCGGGACGGTCGGGAGTAGGAGGAGCTGGATGTTCCAGAACGCCGACGAGGCCAAGAAGTTCATCGCGGACGAGGACGTCAAGTTCGTCGACGTCCGCTTCTGCGACCTCCCGGGCGTGATGCAGCACTTCACGGTGCCTGCTGAGGCGTTCGACCCCGATGAGGAGCTGGCCTTCGACGGATCCTCGATCCGCGGTTTCCAGGCCATCCACGAGTCCGACATGGCGCTGCGCGCGGACCTCATGACCTCCAGGGTCGACCCCTTCCGTCGTGACAAGACGCTGAACATCAACTTCTTCATCCACGACCCGATCACGGGCGAGCAGTACTCCCGCGACCCGCGCAACGTCGCCAAGAAGGCCGAGGCCTACCTCACCTCCACCGGCATCGCGGACACCGCCTTCTTCGGCCCCGAGGCCGAGTTCTACGTGTTCGACAGCGTGCGCTTCAACACCTCGGCGAACGAGTCCTTCTACCACATCGACTCCGAGGCGGGCGCCTGGAACACCGGTGCGCTGGAGGACAACCGCGGCTACAAGGTCCGCTACAAGGGTGGCTACTTCCCGGTCCCGCCGGTCGACCACTTCGCCGACCTGCGCGCCGAGATCTCCCTGGAGCTGGACCGGTCCGGCCTGAAGGTCGAGCGCCAGCACCACGAGGTGGGCACGGCCGGCCAGGCCGAGATCAACTACAAGTTCAACACCCTGCTCGCGGCCGCCGACGACCTGCAGCTCTTCAAGTACATCGTGAAGAACGTCGCCTGGCGCAACGGCAAGACCGCGACCTTCATGCCGAAGCCGATCTTCGGCGACAACGGCTCGGGCATGCACGTCCACCAGTCGCTGTGGTCGGGCGGCACCCCGCTGTTCTACGACGAGCAGGGCTACGCCGGCCTGTCGGACATGGCCCGCTACTACATCGGCGGCATCCTCCGGCACGCCCCGTCGCTGCTGGCCTTCACCAACCCGACGGTGAACTCGTACCACCGTCTGGTGCCGGGCTTCGAGGCCCCGGTGAACCTGGTGTACTCGCAGCGCAACCGTTCCGCCGCGATGCGCATCCCGATCACCGGCTCGAACCCGAAGGCCAAGCGCGTCGAGTTCCGCGCCCCGGACGCCTCCGGCAACCCGTACCTGGCGTTCTCGGCGCTGCTGCTCGCGGGCCTGGACGGCGTCAAGAACAAGATCGAGCCGGCCGAGCCGATCGACAAGGACCTCTACGAGCTGGCCCCCGAGGAGCACGCCAACGTGGCGCAGGTCCCGACCTCGCTCGACGCCGTCCTCGACCGCCTCGAGGCCGACCACGAGTTCCTCCTCCAGGGCGACGTCTTCACGCCGGACCTGATCGAGACGTGGATCGACCTGAAGCGCACGACCGAGATCGCCCCGCTGGCCCTGCGCCCGCACCCGCACGAGTTCGAGCTCTACTTCGACGTGTAAGGAGCACCGGCCGGACGCACACCGTCCGGCCCTTCTCCGCCCGTACGCCGGAAACGCTGCGAGGGCCGCTGTCACCCTGCCGGGGTGGCAGCGGCCCTCGTTGTCTCGTCCGGGCTCTGCGCGCCCGCTGCGAGGAGGAGTTCGGCCGTCTTTGTGTGGTGGCCGTTCCTGGCCCACTCGAGGGGCGAGCGGCCCTCGCCGTCGTCCTCGCGGAGACCGGGGTCGGCACCATGGGCGAGGAGTTGACG
This sequence comes from Streptomyces chlorus, assembly GCF_042655885.1. NCBI lineage: Bacteria > Bacillati > Actinomycetota > Actinomycetes > Kitasatosporales > Streptomycetaceae > Streptomyces > Streptomyces chlorus. The sequence goes on along the minus strand of NZ_JBHSOA010000025.1, from coordinate 35,012 downwards.
TACGACATCGGCATGGCCCCAGGCGGCGGCCGCGCACAGAGGGGTGCCGTCCGTCTCGTCACGGCTCTCCACGTCCGGGGAAGCTCCCGCGTCCAGCAGGCAGGCGACGATCTCCGTGGCTCCGCCGACGGCGGCCGCGTACAGCGGGGTGGTGCCGTCGGCGTTGGCTCCATCGGGGTCGGCGCCCGCCCGCACGAGCGCTCGCACCGTGCCGGCCTCTTCGCGCATCGCTGCCTGGACCAGTCTTCCGGAGAGCTTCTTGCACCTTCGTCTGTTCATCCGGGCGAGCGTATGCGGCTGCTCTCTCTCCTCGTACTGCCGTTGCCGGCCGCCCCGTACGCGACCGGCCGTTCCGCGCCACGGGCGGCCCCGTACCACCCCCGCGCTCCGTCACCACGCTCCCCCGGCCGACGGCGTCCGACGGCCCCGCGGAACCGTCCGGCCCGGCCGGGAACGAGACTCCCACGTGTGTCCGGAAGACACTTTCCCCGACGAGGCCGACAAGGGATGATTGAAGCTGACACTGCTGTTCGAGAGAGGCCACGGGGATGCCCGAGAGGGACGACGAGGAGCGCGAGTTCGACATCAAGTGGGCGGACACGGCCGAGCACAAGGAGCCGTCGGCCCGAGCCCGTATGCTCGCCGCGCGCTGGAAGGACAGCCCTCCCGGCCCGGTCCCGTTCCGCGGTGAGCCGGAGCACCGGGCATCCCGCCGCTCGTCGTCGTCCTGGGTCTCCACCGCCGTGGTCCTCGGCTGCGTCGCCGCGGTGATCGTTTTCCTCGGCTACATCAACTTCCGGCCGTACTGATCGCAGAGCGGCCGGGCACCCCCGGGGAACGGGGGCGCCCGGCACCGGTCAGGGCTCGGTTCAGCGGTTGTAGCGCATGAAGGCCCGGACCATGTGGCAGGTCATGTCCGACGGCGGGTGGATGCCGATCAGGTGCGCCACGCCGCGTATCGTCTCGTTGCGCGCCTGGTCGGGGAGGTAGACGCCGGAGTCGAGCAGGGCGATGGCGAGCCGCATCGCCTTGAGGCGGCGGTTGTGCGTCACATACCACTCCCGCGGGCGGCCCGGCGGCAGCGGCCGCTTCGCCACGGGCGCGCAGGGCATTTCGAGCGGGACGGCACGCTTCGCTGTGGACTGGGTGGGCATCGGCTTGAGTGCGGCAGCGGGCACAGGGATCCTCCTGTCGCGGTCAGGGTGCCCACCGAGATCCATTCCGACCCCGGCAACACCCTCGAACACTGCTACCAGTTTACTGCCCGGCACTGACATCCGGGGAACCTGAAGCAGCCATCGAAGGCCCAGGTGAGGCGGCGAATTACGGCCGCGGAACATCCGGTTCGGAGGGGGCGCGTGAGGCCGGAGAGAAATCGAACAGAGCTGGGCCGGGCGTACGGTGGGCGGCATGGAGATCTGGATCAATCCGGCCTGTTCCAAGTGCCGGAGCGCCATCAGCCTGCTGGATGCCGAGGGTGCCGGCTACACCGTCCGCCGTTATCTGGAGGACGTGCCGAGCCCGGACGAGATCCGGGAGGTGCTGGAGCGGCTCGGACTGGAGCCGTGGGACATCACCCGCACCCAGGAGGCCGCCGCCGAGGAGCTCGGGCTCAAGGAATGGCCGCGGGACGACGGATCGCGCGAGCGCTGGATCACGGCGCTCTCCGAGCACCCCCGGCTGATCCAGCGCCCGATCATCACCGCCGGGGACGGCACGGCGGTCGTGGCCCGCACCGACGAGGCGGTACGGGACTTCCTGTCCCGCTGAAGACCAATTCCCGTGTGACACAGGCCACTTCGGAGAGTTGACCGGACCGCTGAGCAACTCCGTTCGGGATCTCGTACATAGCGGCGTACGCTCCCCTACCGTTTCAGGAGGCGCGCATGTCGCGCAGGAGAACGCTCGGCCCCAAGAAGAAGATCGCTCTGCTGCTGAGCGCGGTGACGGTGGCCGGCGGCGGCGCCTTCATCATGGCGAGCACGTCGAACGCCTCCCAGGCGCCCACCACCAAGTCGGCGGCCGACTCGACCGTCTGTCAGGGCCTCGCCACCGCGCTCGGCAACAACCAGAAGTTCATCGAGGGCCAACGGGCCGATCCCGACGCGCTGTCCGAGGCGCGGATCGCCAACCGCGAAGCGGTCATCGCCCAGATCGAGCTCCAGCAGAAGGCGTCCGGGTGCACGGTGGGGGAGTCGGCTCAGGACTCCCAGCCCGCGCAGCCCGCGCAGCCCGCGCAGCCCGCCCCGGACGAGCAGGCCGGCGGTGACGACGCGGCGCAGAACCCGGGCGGCGACGGCGCGGCGGCCTCCGGCCAGCAGGTGTGCAACGGCTCCACGATCACCCTCTCCGGCGAGGACGGCGCCCCGGCGGCGTCCAGCAACCAGTTCCCGGCGGGCACCCGGCTCAAGGTCACCAACCTGGACAACAACAAGTCCACGACCGTCGAGGTCACCGGGGTGTCCGGCAGCTGCGCCCTGCTCAACAACGCGGCCTTCGAGCAGGTCCGCGAGCCCGGTAAGTTCCTGATCCGCCGGGCGCTCATCGAGAAGGTGGGCTGAGACCCGGGGCCCGCCCCGGAATCCGGAAGCATCCACCCGCAGAGCCCCCTGCGGCGCAGACCAGGTTCGGGGGGCGTGCCGCAGCGCGCCCCGGCCCGGTCGCGCCCCGGGGTGGGAGCCCTTCCCCGCTCGACCGCCGTCGAGAGCGGGGAAGGGCTCCCTGTCGTGTACGGCCCCGTCGTACCCCGGCCGTGTACGGCGGGGCCCGTCGCGCACCTGGTGACGCGTCTGATGGTCGACACGTGCTGCTCCGCGTTGGAGAAGGCCGGTCAGGTCTGAGCCGTCCCCCGGCTCAACACCCGTCGGCGAAGCGGGGGGTGCCCGTCCGCCGGGTGCCCCTCGCTTCGCCGGGTTTCACGCCGTCCCGGGCGTCCATGCCGTGAACGGGGCTCCTGTTGGGGCCCGGGTTCTGCTTCAATGGGGGCATGGACGGTTTCCGGGAGCTCATCACGACAGGTCGCCGTGACCTCGAGCCCTTCTGGCCCTCCCGTCAGCACGACGACTTCGACCGGGAGTGTTGCCGCGCGACGACCGCGCCGGCCCTCTGACGCCGTACATCCCGGCCTTCCGCCGGCGCGAACCGCGTACGTCCTCGACGAGCCCGACCACGATCTCGCGGCCGTCGAGCATCTCGACGAACCCTTCGCGCGAAAGAGCTGACCTCTCATGGCGACCACTCGTTCCGTCTCCGCCGCGGCCAACGCGGCCACCACCGTCTCCGCGAACTCCGCCACCTCACCCGCCCCGCTGGGCGCCCCTCTCGGCACCTCTTCCCACCCGTCCCGTACCGCGCCGGTGAACGGTCATCCGCGTCACCGGCTGCGGGCCGTCGCGCCGGACGAGGAGGGGGGCCTCCCCTGGTCGAACGAAGTGGAGAGCTTGGGGAAGACGGTCGCCGCTCTGCTCCCGCCGGGCGCCACCTGGCTGCCCGCGCCGCAGCACACCCTGCCCGCCCTGCCCGGACATCCGCCGATGGTCGGCTACCTGGTGCTGGTCCCCGCCGACCAGCGGCCGCCGTTCCCGGTGGCAGTCCCGGGCCCCGGAACGGCGCAGCACCACGGCACGGCTTTCCCGGCCGCACCCGACACCAACGACGACACCGCCGCCGCCGACCAGCGGATCCGGGTCGACACCGTGCAGCGCACCGCCGAGGTGGACGGGCAGCAACTCGACCTCACCTACCTGGAGTTCGAGCTGCTCGCCCATCTCGTGGCCCACCCGAACCGGGTGCACACCCGCGACCACCTGGTCGCCACGGTCTGGGGCTACGGCCATGTGGGCGACGGCCGCACCGTCGACGTCCACATCGCCCGGCTGCGCCGCAAGCTGGGCACCGAGCACCGGGGCACGATCCAGACCGTGCGCCGGGTCGGGTACAAGTACACCCCCTGAGCCACCGCCGCTCTGCCCTCGGCAGATCCCCGTTCCCTCACGCCGCCCGGTCCGGCAGAGTCTGGCCCATGAGGCTCCTGATGCTGGGTGGTACGGAGTTCGCGGGACGGGCCGTCGTGGAGGCGGCGCTGGGGCGGGGCTGGGAGGTGACCGTCTTCCACCGGGGGCGGCACGCGGCCGTGCCGGGCGTGCGGTCGTTGCTGGGCGACCGCACGGCCGACGGCGGCCTGGCCGCCCTGGACGAGGCGGACGGCACGTGGGACGTCGTCGTCGACACCTGGTCGGCGGCCCCGTGGGCCGTCCGCGACACGGCGCGGCTGCTGCGGGACCGCGCCGACCGGTACGTGTACGTGTCGAGCCGCTCGGTGTACGAGTGGCCCGCGCCCGCCGGAGCCACCGAGGAAGCCCCCCTGGTGGCCGACGCCCGCGCGGACGCCGGTCACACCGACTACGCGCGGGACAAGCGGGGCGGCGAGCTGGCCGTCGTGGACGCCTTCGGCGCCGACCGGTCGGTGCTGGTGCGGGCGGGGCTGATCCTCGGACCGTACGAGAACGTCGGCCGGCTGCCCTGGTGGCTGAACCGGATGGCCCGCGGCGGCCCGGTCCTCGCGCCGGGGCCGCGTGACCTGCCCCTCCAGTACGTCGACGTCCGCGACCTCGCCGAGTGGATCCTAGGGGCGGCCGAGCAGGGAATCGGCGGGCCGTACAACCTGACCGGCCCGCAGGGGCACGAGACGATGGGCACACTGCTGGAGGCGTGTGCGGAGGTGACCGGGGGCGCGGCCGAGCTGCGGTGGACCGAGCCGGAGGCGATCCTGCGGGCGGGCATCGAACCGTGGACGCAGCTGCCGGTCTGGGTGCCGCCGGGCGGCGAGATGCACGACGCGCTGCACGCCTCGGACGTCTCCCGGGCGCTCGCGACGGGGCTGCGCTGCCGTCCCGTCACCGAGACCGTGGCCGACACCTGGCGCTGGCTCCAGGGCCTCGGCGGCACCGCGCCCCAGCGCCAGGACCGGACGGCCAAGGGGCTCGACCCGGAGACGGAGGCGAAGGTGCTGGCGGAGACCCGGGAGCCGGGCGGAGGCGGGGAGAAGGTGTAGGTAACACCACCCCCGGGCCGGGGGGTTCGGCCCCGTGACCGGGTGCCGTGACTCGGCCAGACTGGCGTCATGACCACGGAGCGCAGGACCACGGGCCACATGAGCGGTGACACGACGACCATGGACCTCACGAACGCGACGGCCATGAGTCCGGAGGCCGGGAGCGGGGGCAGGCAGAAGGGCGGCGGGCGCGAACGGCGCACCAAGGGCCTTCTGAAGGGGGCGCTGCGGGGGCTGGGGCTGGCGCTGGTGTCGCTCCCGCTGTCGGTGATGGCCTTCACCCTGCCCCTGGTCTCGATCGCGCTGCTCCCGGCCGGCGTCGGCATCGTCACCACCCCGTACGTGCTGAAATGGGCCCGGACCTACGCGAACTGGCGGCGGATGCTGGCCGCGGAGTGGGGCGGGGTGCGCATTCCGCCCGCGTACCGGCCGGTGCCGAAGGACGCCAACCCGTGGGCGCGCACCTTCGGGATGCTCCGCGACCCGGCGACCTGGCGGGAACTGCTGTGGCTTCCGGTCGACATGACCGCGGGGTTCGTCACCGCGCTGCTGCCGGCCATGCTGCTGCTGTACCCGCTGGAGGGGTTCGCGCTCGCGGCCGGGCTGTGGCGGGTGATGCCGGACCCGTACTGGTACGGCTTCGTCCCGGTCGGCGACCAGGCCTCCGCGCTCGGCGCCGGGGCGCTGGCCCTCGGCCTGGTCCTCTTCGCCCATTTCCTCTCCCCGAGGGTGCTCGCCGCGCACTTCCGGCTCACCCGTGCGGTCCTCTCCCCCAGTCCGGGCGAACTGGAGGAGCGCGTACGGGTGTTGACCGAGACACGGCGCGACGCCGTGGACACCTCCGCTGCCGAACTCCGGCGCATCGAGCGGGATCTGCACGACGGGGCACAGGCGCGGCTGGTCGCGATGGGCATGGACCTGGGGACCATCGAGGCGCTGCTCGACAAGGACCCGGAGAAGGCGCGGGAGTTGATCGCGCAGGCCCGCAAGTCGTCGGTGGAGGCGCTGTCGGAGCTGCGTGAACTGGTGCGCGGCATCCATCCGCCGGTGCTGGCGGAGCGCGGTCTGGGCGACGCGGTGCGGGCGCTGGCGCTGCGGCTTCCGGTGGCCACCGAGGTGAGCGTGGACCTGCCGGGGCGGGCCCAGGCGCCGGTGGAGTCGGCCGCGTACTTCGCCGTCAGCGAGGTGCTCACCAACGCCGTGAAGCATGCGGAGGCGGACCGGATCTGGGTCGATCTGCACCATGCCGAGGGGTGTCTGCGGGTGAGCGTCACCGACAACGGCAAGGGCGGTGCGGCGATCGGGGCCGGTTCGGGGCTGACCGGGGTGGAGCGGCGACTGGGTACATTCGACGGCATCCTGGCCGCCAGCAGTCCCGCGGGCGGCCCCACCATGGTCACCATGGAGATCCCTTGCGAGTTGTCCTAGCCGAAGATCTGTTCCTGCTGCGTGACGGGCTGGTCCGGCTCCTCGAGGCCCATGACTTCGAGATCGCCGCGGCGGTGGAGTCCGGGCCGGAGCTCAGCCGCGCGCTGGCCGAGCTGGACCCGGACGTCGCCGTGGTCGACGTCCGTCTGCCGCCGACGCACACCGACGAGGGACTGCAGTGCGCGCTCGAGGCGCGGCGACGGCGGCCCGGACTGCCGGTGCTGGTGCTGTCGCAGCACGTCGAGCAGTTGTACGCACGGGAGTTGCTGGCCGACGGCAGTGGCGCGGTGGGCTATCTGCTGAAGGACCGGGTGTTCGACGCGGAGCAGTTCGTGGACGCCGTACGACGGGTGGCGGCGGGAGGTACGGCGATGGATCCGCAGGTGATCCAGCAGCTGCTGGCGCGGAAGTCGGGCGACGACCGGCCGCTGGCGCGGCTGACGCCCCGGGAGCGGGAAGTGCTGGAGGAGATGGCTCAGGGCCGGTCCAACGCGGCGATCGCCGGCAAGCTGGTGGTGACGGAACGGGCCATCGCCAAGCACACCGCGAACATCTTCGCCAAACTGGGCCTGGAGGTCTCGGACGACGACAACCGGCGGGTGCTGGCGGTTCTCGCCTATCTCGACCACGGCCGGTGAAACCGGACCCGCCGGGCCCCGCCCCTTTTCACTGGATGCGGTTGATCCGCAACTCCTCGCGTTTTAGGGGCTGTTGAAACCAGAGTGCCGTACGAACTTCTCATCAATTTCCGGGACGGCTGAACACCCCCGGGGTGGCTCCCGTACTCAAGGGAGCCGCCCCGCTTCTGTTGGGCGATTCGATACCCATAGGGGGTGCTCCTCAGCGAAGTCAGAGGAGTTGCGTGACTCCGTCCACCGCTGAGGCGGCGGGCTTCCAACCCGAAGGCTGCGGTCCAGCCCGAACCGACCCCTTTGCGGGGCAAGCGCAAATTACCAGAGCACCGGGAAGGCCGAGGGCCCCCTTGCGAGGAGAATGATGGGACGCAATACAAGAAAACGCCGTATGCCGTTGGCCGCCAAGGCCGTGGCCGGGACGGCGGTCCTGGCGCTCGGTGGGGGCGGGCTGGTCTGGGCGAACTTCTACGCTTCGGCTCACGAGTCGAACCAGTCGCAGAACCGGACGAAGTCGAACGCGGCACAACAGATTGCCACGATCGACTGCCCGGACGTCGGCCAGCAGCTCTCCAACGTGCCGGACCAGGCCCGCGGTGAGGTCGACGGTGAACTGGCCTCGATGGACCAGCAGATCACCGACGCCTACCAACGCCTGGTCACCACGCGCCAGGCGCAGGCCGGGGACTCGCAGTACGTCCGGAATGCCATTCTGGGTCCGCTCAAGGACCGGCGTAAGGTGCTCCTCGACCGGATCAAGCTGGAGATCAACCGCGCGGGCGGCCAGGCTCCCGGGAACCTGGACGAACTCGCCTCCTGCTCCGGCCGCCCCGCCGAACAGCCGCAGCCGACCGATGGCCAGAACGGCAACGGCCAGGACGGCAACGGTCAGAACGACGGTGGCCAGGACACCGGCCAGGGTCAAAACGGCGACGGTCAGAACGGCGGTGGCCAGGACACCGGCCAGGGCCAGGACGGCGGGCAGGCCCCGACCGACAACGGCAACGGCGCCGCGGGCCCGTTCGCCGAGGACTTCGTCAACATCAACGACGTCCAGCCGAACTCGCGCAACCTGCCGAACGGTCTGGCCGCCAACGGGAGGAGCGGCTCCAAGGGCTCCTTCACCACGAAGTGCGGTGTCAACGAGAACAAGCTGTACAACAGCGACAACATCATCGTGGCCCCCGGTGTCGCGAACGGCGCGCACCACATGCACGACTACGTCGGCAACCAGAGCAACAGCTCGCTCTCCAGCGACGACGACCTGGTCGTCGCCGAGACCAGCTGCCAGAACAAGGGCGACAAGTCCTCGTACTTCTGGCCGGTGCTGCGCGTGCAGGACGGCACCCAGGAGTTCGACGCGGCCGACCAGGGCGGCGGCGCCGAGGGCAACGTCGGCAGGATCCTGCAGGCCCAGAAGGCCGAGCTCCGGTTCGTCGGCAACAAGCGGAGCAAGGTCGTCGCGATGCCGAAGCTGATGCGCATCATCACCGGTGACGCCAAGGCGTTCATCAACGGTCTGGCGAACGCCAACACCTCGTACAGCTGCACCGGCTTCGAGAACCGACAGTCCACGGACAAGTACGTGCTGTGCCCCGAGGGCAGCCAGCTCGTGCGCACGTCCAACTTCCAGAGCTGCTGGGACGGGCAGAACGCCGACAGCGCCAACCACCGTACCCACGTGGCGTTCGTCCAGGCGGACGGCAGTTGCGCGAACGGCTTCAAGGCCATCCCGCAGCTCCAGGTCCGCCTGGTGTACGACGTTCCCACCCCGACCATCGAGAACGGTCAGGTGAAGAACCCGTACGCCGTGGACAGCTTCCCGGAGCAGCTGCACAAGCCGATCACCGACCACAACGACTTCATCAACGTCATGGACGAGAGCCTGATGAACAAGATGGTCAAGTGCATCAACCAGGGCAAGAAGTGCACGTAGTCCCCTCAGTCGTCCACTGAGAAGGACCGGTGACGAGAAAGGGCCGGTGGCGGGAATCCCGCCACCGGCCCTTTCCGTGTTCCCGGTGTGTCCGGTGCGCTCGTTCGGGCTCCGTGCCCAGCCGGGCCCGGCTTCGGCCCTAGTGCCCGGAGTGCCCACCCGTTTTCTCCCCCGCCCGGCCGGACGGGTGCGCACCGCCGCCGTGGTTCATGCTGCTGTGGTCGATGCCCTCCTCCACGTCGCCGCCGAGCCGGCCGCGCAGGTCGTCGAGCACGTTCTCCTCACCGACGGCGACCCACTTGCGTCCGACGAGGTAGAAGCCGCCGTAGTCCTTGGCCATGTCGATCCACTCGCGCTGACCGCGGTCGGTGGCGAAGGTGGCCAGGACGTACTTCTCCTTGCCGGTCTTGCAGATGGCCTGGCGGATGGTGTCGGCGTCGGTCTGCATGTTCGGCTTGCACTTCACCTCGGCGGCCAGGTGCTCCAGACTGCCGGTGGCCGTGGCCGGCACCTCGCTCTCGCCTCCGCCGGACCCGCAGCCCGCCAGCGCCAGTACCGCCACCGCGCCGGTCAGCGCGAGCATCGGTCGGGTCAGCCTCATGAGTTCCTCCGGTCCCTCCGGCGACATGCCGCACGGAGCCCCGGCGAGGGGCTCTCCGCCTTCGATACGGCTCCGGGGCCCGGAGCACTCAATCCCGGGCGGGACAAGTGGCGGGGGCGGGACAAGGACTGCGGGTGCGGGTGCGGGACAAGCGAAGTCGGGGCCGGTGACGCTGCGCAATCAGGTGACTTACGGCCGCATCGCTCGTTCTGCCTGACGTGCAGTCACAGCATGCCGCCAAGCGCCCCGCACCGCCCTCCCCCGACGGTCCGCTCCTCGACGTCGGGCAGGCCGAGGCCGCCCTCGTCGAGCACTATCCGCGGCTCGTCCGACTCGCCTACCTGATGCTGCCGGCCGAGCGGGGCGTCCGGGGCAGGCGGGTACTGACCGCGCACGCCCTGGTGCAGCGCACGCTCCCCCGCGGCCGCACCGCGGCACCGGTCGTCCCCGCCCCGTCCCGGCGGTCCGCGACGCGCTCCGCCCGGTCCGGGCAGTCCGGCGGGGCCGCCGGCCGGGACGGCGACCCCGGCTACGCGCTGGTCAGACTCCAGGTGGTGCGTGCGGCGCTGCGGGCGAGCCCGTCGCGCAGGCGCGGTGCGCGGCGCAAACGGGCGGGGCTGCCGGCCCTGCCCGCACTGCCGCCGCTCCTGCCCCAGGTGTGGGGGCTGCGCCTGTACCCCCGGTCCGGCGGTGCCGGCGAACTCGCGCTGCACCAGCGGCTGTCCGCGCTGCCCGGTCCGGCCCGCGCCGCCTATGTGCTGCGCGGTCTGGAGCGGCTCCCGGACGACGATGTCCGTGCGGTGCTCACCGACGCGGGCGTCGCCGACGCGGCTGCCGCGCTGCGCGAGGCCGACCGGGTGCCGGCCGAGTACCGGCTGCTCGACTCCCCCGCGTTCGACCCCTGCTCGCTGCAGGCCCGGCCCACCGATCTGGTGCACCGCCGCCGCCATCTGAAGGCGGCGCTGGCCGCCGGGGCCGCGCTGGTCGTCTGCGGCGCGCTCATCGGGTTGCCGGACGACGGCTGGGCACCCGACGGTGCCGCCGCGCCGCCGTACGCGCGGAACCCGGCCGCCGAGGCCGCCCTGGCCCCGGGGAAGCTGACCCGGGTCTCCCCCGCCGCCTGGAAGACCTCCGCGCGTACCGACTTCTCCGTGTGGCCGGCCCGCGGCGACCTGACCGGCGACGCGGGCCTGCTGCGCCGCGCCCTCGCCGTGTGGGCCCGGCCCGGCGAGCGGGTGCGGGTGTCGGCGACGCCGGGCACCCCGTCCGGCGGTCCGGCCGGACCGCCCCAGCTGCTGTACGCCGGGACGGTCGACAACGCGCGCGTGGTGGTCCTCCACGACGGTCTGCGCATCGCCAGGTACGCCGAGCCCACGGACGGCACCGAGGGCGCCGCCCTCGACTTCGCCCGGGTCGACGGCGCGGACCGGGCCGGGGCGAGCGCCCTGGTGCTGGGCCGGTCCGACGGCAATGTCCGCTATCTGACGGCACCCTGGGTACGTGCGGCCGGTGCGCGGGACCTGCGCGAGCCCGGCGCGGACACGACGGACCTCCCGCTCACCGACGGCGTGACCTCGCCGCTGGCCGGCCCGGCCCTGAAGCCCGGCTCGTGCACCTCGTGGAATGTGCTGGAGCTGACCGACGACGCCGGCACCCGGCTGGTGACCGACCTCGGCGAGCTGGTCCCGGCCGTACTGACCGCGGGGCGGCCCGGGGCGGCCGGTGAGGCCGCCGGTGCCGAGGCGCTGCGCACGTGGTCGCCGTTCGCCTGCTCCCTGGCGTCGATGCGCTCCGCGGGCGTACGGAGCGTGAACGCGTGGGCCTTCGCCGAGCAGCCGCTGCCGGACGCGAGCGCAGCGAAGTGGGAGTCCTCCCGCCCGGAGGGTGGGGGAGGTTCGGCCGCCTGGGTGTGCACCCGGGCCGAGACCTGGCGGGGCGGCGGTACCCGGGTGCAGGCCCAGTTCCATACGCCGGGCGGACCGTTCGGGGTGGTGGCGGCCCAGGCCGAGGACGTACCGCAGTGCGGGGAGCGTGAGCCGCGGGTGCTGGCCGGGGTGCTGTGGAAGTCCGGGGCGGGCACCTGGTACCTGCTGGCCGCCGGCAGCCGCGGCACCACGTCGGTCACCGCGACGGGCGGTGTCGAGGGCACCGCGCAGGGCAACCTGCTGACCCTCGAGGCCGAACAGGGCGCCCAGGCCGACCTCGAGGGCACCCTGGAGAACGGGGACTCGGTCACCGGGTTCCGCTGACCCGGGGCGGACCGGCCGGCGGACCGGATGATCACTGCCGCCCGGTCCGGACCGTTCGCGGCCGGGTCCGATCGGTAGGCTGTGTGTATGACTACCGGGGTACGCCGCAGAATGGGAGTCGAGGAGCGACGGCAGCAGTTGATCGGCGTCGCCCTCGAACTGTTCAGCCGCCGCTCGCCCGACGACGTCTCCATCGACGAGATCGCGTCGGCGGCCGGCATCTCGCGCCCGCTGGTCTATCACTACTTCCCCGGCAAACTCAGCCTCTACGAAGCCGCGTTGAGGCGTGCCGCGGACGATCTGGCATCGCGGTTCGTGGAGCCGCGCGAGGGCCCGCTGGGGGCGCGGCTGCTGCGGGTGATGGGCCGGTACTTCGACTTCGTCGACGAGCACGGGCCCGGTTTCTCCGCCCTGATGCGCGGCGGCCCGGCGGTCCCCGCAGGCGGAACCTTCTCAAGGAAGTCAGTCTCGACCACCAACGCGCTGGTCGACTCCGTACGGCAGCGGGCGTACGAACAGATTCTGTCGCACATGGGCGCGGTGGAGCCGCCCGCGCGGCTGGAACTGGTGGTGCGGTCCTGGATCTCGCTCGCCGAGTCGACGGCGCTGCTCTGGCTGGACGGCCGTCGTATACCGCGGGACGAGCTGGAGGCCCAGCTGGTGCACGACTTCGCCGCGCTCTGTGCCGTCGCCGCGGCCCACGACGAGGAGTTGGGCGTGCTGCTGCGCGACCTGCTCAAGGACGAGCCGGGCGACGGACCGTTCGTCGACCTGGTCACCCGGCTCATCGCCCTGGCGTCCCGGTGAGCACCACGACGACGTGGGGTCTGGTCGTCGAGACGACCATGGGTACCGGGGAGCGCAAGCACACGGAGGCACAGGTGGTGGCGCACGTCACCGGGTCCCGGACGGAGGCGCTCGCGGAGCTGGAGCGACGGGCACGGAACCACGTGCCCATGCACCCCATGAGCCCCAAGCGCCGTCGCCTCCTGCGGGCCGGCGACGGGTTCCTGCTCGTCGTCGACGGGTCGTGGCAGTCATTCGTGACCCGGTTCACCGTGGCGGAACTGCTGGAGGACTCTGCCGCGCCCCCCGCCCCAAAACCCGTGGTCGAGGCACCGGCCCCGGCACCGGCCGCCCCTGCCGCTCCACCGGGTGAGCCGGCGGAGCGGCGGGTCGGGCCGGCCGTCGAGCTGGACGCGGACGGAGTGCCGGTGCGGCCGGCCTGGCTGGGCCGCACCGACCTGACGTGAAACCGTCCGCCGGCCGGTGAGGCCCTACTCGCTCTCGAACTTGCGGTACGACGCGTCGAGGTCGCGTACCTCGGCGGAGGCGTGCAGGGTCAGATCGCCGACCGCCCGCACATGCTTCCGTACCAGTTCCAGGACGGCCTCGGTGAGCCGCGCCTTGGTCTCCTCGGTCCGCCCGGGGAGCAGGGCGATGTGGATGTGCACGAGGGCGTACTCCGCCTCCTCGTCGTGGCCGATGAAGACGTCCTCGGTCGGGCGGAACCGGGTCTTGCACGCCGGGAGCTTCGCCGCCGCGATCTCCACCACGGTGGTGTGCAGGTCCCGGGCGAAGGCGGGCCAGTCGTGGTCGAAGCCGTGCTTCAGCTGCGCCGAGTAGTCGACAGTGATCTGCGGCATGGGTGAGCCCTCCGGTTCCAGGTCGGAGGGCCCACCCTAGCTTCCGCGCCCGGTGCCTCAGCCGGCCGCGGTGAACACCGCGACCGAGCGGGCCGGGACGGTGAAGGTGCCGGTGTCCGCCGCGTAGGACGAGGTCTTCACCCCCGCGTCCGAGCCCGCCGCCTGCACCGGGTGCAGCCGGTGGCCCGTGCCGGCGAGGGCGCCGACGCGCTGTTCCTGCCGGTGGGGCGTGGCGTTGAAGACGACGACCAGGTCACCGAGGCGCATGGTGATCACGCCGGGTGTCTCGTCCTTCCCGGACAGCGGGAAGGACAGCGCGGACTGCACCTGCCCCGCGGTGTCGAGGGAGAAGGCCCCCTCCGTCGTACGGATCTTCAGCAGGTCCCGGTACGCGGCCGAGGCGCCCTCGATCTGCGGGCACCCGACCTGCACCGCGCCCAGCAGGGGCTTGGCGTAGGGCCACTTGTCGGCGTTGTCGGCGGCCGGCGGCAGACCGCGGCCGAAGCCGTTGCCGTCGGCGCAGTTCCAGTGGAGGGCGTTGAACCAGTCGCCGCTGTCGTAGGAGTTGCGGTCCAGGGACTTGGAGCGCAGCAGGTCGGTGCCGGCCTGGGAGAGCGCCGGGCCCTGCGAGAGGGCGGCGGTCGCCATGGCGAGGACCTGCATACGGGCCCGGTCGTCGACGCTCACGGACGTCGGCAGCTTGAACGTGAGCGCGTCGAACAGCGACTCGTTGTCGTGCGCGTCGGCGTAGGCGAGGGCGTCACCCGGGGCGGCGGCGTAGCCGGCCGGTGAGCCGTTGTAGTCGACCTGGGAGCCCTTGACCTCCTTGCCGTCGGTGTCGGTGAAGCGGTACTCGGCGAGGTTGCCGCTCAGGCCCACCTTGATCAGGTCCTGGTAGTGCAGGAGGCGGGCCTTCTGCTCGGCCTCGGTGCCGTTGCTCTTCGAGGTGTTCGGGTCGGTGTAGAGGCCGGAGGCGAAGCCCTGGACGCCGGGGTCCTCGTCGAAGGGGCCGCCGCCGCGGACGGCGTCACGGGCCCGGTCGGAGAAGGTGGCTATGCCGGTGCCGGCCATGTTCTGCTGCGTGGCCTGCTCGAAGCGGGCGTCGTCGGCGATCTCGCCGAAGTTCCAGCCCTCGCCGTACAGGATGATCTTCTTGCCGTCGACGCCGTCCTTCTTCACGGTGAGCGCGTCGAGGGCCTTGCGCACGGCGAGCATGTTCGCCTTCGGGTGGTGGCCCATGAGGTCGAAGCGGAAGCCGTCGACCTTGTACTCCTTGGCCCAGGTGACGATCGAGTCCACGACGAGCTTGCCCATCATGGCGTTCTCGGGCGCGGTGTTGGCGCAGCAGGTGCTGTTGGCGACGGAGCCGTCGGCGAGGAGCCGCTGGTAGTAGCCGGGCACGATCCGGTCCAGGACGCTGGTGTTCGCCTGGCCACTGGCCGCGGTGTGGTTGTAGACGACGTCCATGACGACGCGCAGGCCGTCCTCGTTGAGCGCCTTGACCATCTTCCGGAACTCGACGGTACGGGCCGTGCCGTCCGGGTCGGTGGCGTAGGAGCCCTCGGGGACCGTGTAGTGGTACGGGTCGTAGCCCCAGTTGTAGGCGTCCTTGGCGGCGGCCTTCGCCACGCACTCCTGCTGCTTCTCGGAGTCGGCCGGGTGGGCGGCGAGATCGCAGTCGACGGTGGACCGGTCGGACTTCTTCTCGGGGATGGTGGCGATGTCGAAGGCGGGCAGCAGGTGCACGTACGAGGTGCCGGCCTGCGCCAGCTTCCGCAGGTGCTTCGAGCCGTCGCTGTCCTTGTCGGTGAAGGCGAGATAGGTGCCGGGCTGCTTCGCCGTGCGGTCCTCGACGGAGAAGTCGCGGATGTGCAGCTCCTGGATCTGGGCGTCCTTGAGGGGGACGGCCTTCGGCTTGTCCAGGCCCGACCAGCCCTTGGGGGCGAGGTCGCGGTCGCCGAGGTCGACGGCGAGGCTGCGCACGGAGTCGGTGGTCAGGGCGACCGAGTAGGGGTCGGTGACCTTGTTGGTGACGAGCTCGCGGGTGCTGGGCGCCCACACCTTCACCACGTACCGGTAGGGCTTGCCCTTCCAGGACGTCGGGCCGGTGACGGACCAGACGCCGGTGGCGTCGTCGCGTTTCATCGTGGCGGTGGAGCCGCCGATCTCCAGCGAGACGCTCTGCGCGGTCGGCGCCCACACGGAGAGCGTGGGACGGCCGTCGCGGAAGACGGGGCCGAGCGCCGCCTTCGTCGCGCCGGCCGCGTACAGGTCGTCCAGGGCGCCCGCGATCTGCACGCCGGTCGCCGCGAGGACGGCGCCGCTGGCAGATCGCTGGGCGGCGACGACCTGGCCGCGCAGGGCCTCGCGTACGCGGTCCCGGTCGCGCGGGTCGACGGTCCAGGCGGTGCCGTCCTTGAGGTGCGGGAACGTCGCCTTCTGGGCGTCGGTGAGGGACGTCTTCGTCAGCCGGAGCACGTGCGTGTCGTCGCCGGTGAGCGTGCCGTCCTGCGCCTTGATCGAGCCGGTGCGGGAGGCGAGGAGCTGGGTGGAGGCCGCTCCCTCGGAGCCGTTCCAGACGACGGTGTTCCGGTCGATCCAGACCGCCTTCGAGGTGGTCAGGTCGACGGCGGCGGCCGAGCCGGGCGGCTGGGGCAGCAGGTACTTCTCCTCACCGCTCACCAGCCACACCTCATGGCCGTTCGCCTTGAGGTCGAGCGACTGGTCGGAGGGGAGGTCCTTCTCGTCGCCCTTGTGGATGATGTAGCTGAGACTGGTGGCACCCTCGGCGAGCGGTACCTCGAAGACCGCGCCATAGGGATCAGTCTTCACCGGCTTCAGGGGCTTCGACCAGTCGGTGGGATCGGCGGCGC
This sequence comes from Streptomyces chlorus, assembly GCF_042655885.1. Classification (NCBI taxonomy): domain Bacteria; kingdom Bacillati; phylum Actinomycetota; class Actinomycetes; order Kitasatosporales; family Streptomycetaceae; genus Streptomyces; species Streptomyces chlorus. The sequence continues at coordinate 18,594 of NZ_JBHSOA010000025.1, read as the reverse complement.
CGGTCCACGTGTGGAGTCCCCAGCCGTCGTAGTTCCCGTCCGCGCGGTGGTAGTGCAGCACCGCCTTGGTCTTGTCCTGCGCCGGGTACTCGGGCCGTTCGGTGGTGACGGCCTCCTTGCCCTGCTCGATCCAGATCTCGCCGTGCCTGGTGACGTCGATCGTGCGGTCGGTGGAGACGTCCTTGTTGCCGTCCTTGTCGATCACCAGGAAGCCGACGTCCGAGGCACCGGGCTTGAGCTTGACGTGGGCGAAGGCGCCGTAGGCGTCGCGGCCGGTGAAGGGGTGGCTGTCCGGCCACTCGGTGGCCTCGCCCTCGGCGAGGTCGCCCCAGGCGTACAGGCCCCAGTCGTCGTAGTCGCCGTCGGCACGCTGGTAGTGGACGATCGCGTGGTCGCGGGAGGCGGCGGACGGCGGCTCCGCCACGGGCGGGGTGCCGGTGGTGGAGGCGGCCGGGGCGCTCGCGGTGCGTCCGGCCGAGTCGATCACGACGGCCTTGTAGCGCAGGGCGGTGCCGGCGGGCACGTCGTCGCCGATGGTGTGGGTGACCTTGTGGGGGGCGTGGTCGGAGGAACCGAGCGTGCGCCACTTCCCGGTGCCGGTCTGGGCGGCGAAGACAACGCGGTTGAGCTGCCCGCCCTCGACGTCGGCGGTGAGCTCGACGGTGCCGGTGGCGCCGGCCTCGGGGGCCGTGAGGGTGACCGTGGGCTTGGCGGCCGGCTTGGCGAGCGGGCCGGACGCCTTGAGGACGATCGCCGAGCCCGCCGGGACGGTGACAGTGATCTTCTTGCCGGCGTCGCTGGTCACGGAGGCGTCGGTGCCGTGGATACCGCGGAAGGTCATGCGGGCGGAACCGGTCGCGAAGGTGGCCTTCCTCGCCTCGTCGGCGTTGTTGAAGGCGACGACGTACTCGGTGGTGTCCTGGCCGGTGCGGGTGCCGGTCGCGGTGCGGGAGAAGGCGTAGACGCCGGGGCCGTCGGCCGCGTACCGCTCCTGCTGCACACCGTCGGTGAGGGCGGGGTGGGCCTTGCGGAGTTTCGCGAGGGCGCTGATCTGCCGGTAGAGCGGGGACTTCGTGTCGTAGGTGTCGTCGGCGTGGGTGCGGTCGGTGCCGATGAGGTCGTCGTCGAGGTAGTCGGCGGTGCGGGAGGCGAACAGGGTCTGGCGGGCGTCCTTGTCGCCGCCGGCGCCGGTGAAGCCCTGCTCGTCGCCGTAGTAGACGACGGGGTTGCCGCGGCTGAGGAACATCAGCTCGTTGGCGAGCATGTCCTTCTTCAGCAGGTCGGCGTCGGACGCCTTCGGGTTGTCCTGCTTCAGGAACGTCCCGATGCGGCCCATGTCGTGGTTGCCGAGGAAGGTGACCTGCTCGTAGGCGTTGGCCTTGTCGGTCGTGTACTTGTGGTCGTCGCCGAAGACGGAGGCGAGTTTCTGTGCGCCGCCGCCCTGGGAGGCGTACTGGCGGGCCGCCTCCTGGAAGGGGAAGTCGAGGGTGGCGTCGAGACGGCCCTCGGTGACGTAGGGGGCGGTGACGTCGGTGTCGGCGGAGTAGACCTCGCCGAACATGAAGAAGTCGTCGCGCCCCTTCTTGGCCGCGTAGGCGTCCAGGGCGGTGGCCCACTGGGTCCAGAACTCCATGTTGACGTGCTTCACGGTGTCGATCCGGAAGCCGTCGATGTCGAAGTCCTTCACCCACCGCTGGTAGATCTTCTCCATGCCGTCGACGACCTCGGGACGCTCGGTCCACAGGTCGTCGAGGCCGGAGAAGTCGCCGTACTCGCTGGACTCGCCGGCGAAGGTGGAGTCGCCCCGGTTGTGGTACATCGTCGGGTCGTTGAGCCACGACGGGACCTTGACGTTCTTCTTCGCGGCGGGGACGACCGGGGTCCGCGGGAACGATCCTGCGTCGACGCGCGGGAAGGTGCGCGAGCCGTCGGCGTAGTCGGCGTCGTCGAAGGGCTTCCCGTCCTTGGTCAGGTAGGGGAAGGCGCCCTTGGAGAGGTAGTCGTAGGACTTCTCCTCGTAGTCGACGACGTCGGCGGTGTGGTTGGTGATGACGTCGAAGAAGACCTTCATGCCCTTGTCGTGGGCCTTGTCGATGAGGGTCTCGAGGTCCTTGTTGGTGCCGAAGTGCGGGTCGACCTGCGTGAAGTCGGTGATCCAGTACCCGTGGTAGCCGGCGGAGGCGTCCTTGCCGGTGCCCTGCACGGGCTGGTTCTTGAAGATGGGCGCCATCCAGATGGATGTGGTGCCGAGCCCCTTGATGTAGTCGAGTTTCTGGGTGAGGCCCTTGAGGTCGCCGCCCTGGTAGAAGCCCTTGTCGGTGGGGTCGTACCCGGTGCTGAGCCGCGAACCGGTCAGCCCGCCCCGGTCGTTCTTCGTGTCCCCGTTGGCGAACCGGTCCGGCAGGACGAAGTAGAACTGCTCCCGGGTGAGATCGTGCCGCGCGGGGGCCTTCGCCAGTGAGGCGTCGGACGGGGGCGCGGGGGGTGTGGCGGCACGGGCCGCCAGGGGCTGCACGAGGGCGGCGGCGAGCGCGGCCGCGGTGACGGCGGCCACCCGCCTGCCGTGCGCGGTGCGGCGTCTCCCGGACGCCGGCCATCTGGGTGTCACAGGCGTGAACTCCTTGCGATTACGGCTCATTCGGGGCCGATCCCGCACCACGGCACGACCTGTTCCAGCCATGTCACCGGGGTGTCGCGCGACCGTATCGCCGTTGAAAGCTTTACAGCAAGGGTTGTGAAAGTAACGGTAAGGACTTTCATACGGACGCCGGTCGCGCCACCTCCGGTGAACGGCGGCGCGACCGGCGCGCGTTCAGCAGGACGACTTGCCCGCGTACACCGCGAGGGCCGTGTTCGAGCCCAGGGTGGCGGTCAGCTGCCCCGAACCGTTCACCGTCACCTGCGTGTTGTTCTGGACGTTGCAGTACGTGCCGGAGGGCAGTGAGGTCTGGTAGGTGCGGGTCAGGGAGCCGGACTCGTGGTTGACGGCCACGAAGCCCTTGTTGCCCCGGCCGAAGGCGATGGCGTCGTTCCCGTTGTCCCACCAGTTCGTCACGGCCTGGCCGCGCGTGGTGTTGCGGAAGGCGACCATGGACTTGATCTCCGGCCAGGCGTGCTGGCACTTCCAGCCGTTCTGCCAGCAGGCGTTCACCTGACCGCCGTTGGGCGGTCCGGCGTCGTGGTCGGAGAACTCGTAGCCGGAGTTGATGTCCGGGGAGCCGTAGGGCCAGGCCAGCATGAAGACGTTGGCCAGGGTGTAGTTGGCGTTGTCCTTGTAGTTGAGCGTGGAGCCGTTGCGCTCGGTGTCGTGGTTGTCGACGAAGACGCCGGAGACACCGCTGTTCATGTAGCCCCAGCCCTCGCCGTAGTTCTTCAGGTAGGCGAGGTTCTCGTTGTTGAAGACCCGCTTGAGGTCGTAGGCGTAGCGGAACTCCTGGACGTCGCCGGTGCCGGTGTACTCGCCGGGCTGGACGGCCTCGCCGGCGCCGTAGATGGCCTCCTGCTTCCAGTACACGCCGGGGTTGCTCAGGCGGGACTTGATGTTCGCCAGGTCGGCGGCCGGCATGTGCTTGGCCGCGTCGATGCGGAAGCCGTCCACCCCGAGGGAGAGCAGGTCGTTGAGGTACCCGGCGATGGTTTTGCGGACGTACTCCTCTCCGGTGTCGAGGTCGGCGAGACCGACCAGTTCGCAGTTCTGGACGTTCCAGCGGTCCTGGTAGTTGGTGATCTGCGAGGTGCAGTTGTCGAAGTCGGGCGACGAGTACAGGCCGGGGTAGTTGTACTTGGTGTACGAGGAGCCGCCGGTACCGGTTCCGTTGCCCGCGGACATGTGGTTGATGACCGCGTCGGCGACGACCTTCACGCCGGCCGCGTGACACGTGTTCACCATGTTCCGGAAGGCGGTGCGGTCGCCGAGCCGGCCTGCGATCTTGTAGCTGACCGGCTGGTACGACGTCCACCACTGCGAGCCCTGTATGTGCTCGGCGGGCGGGGAGACCTGGACGGAGCCGTACCCGGCGGGGCCGAGGGTGGTGGTGCACTCGCGGGCGACCGAGTTGAAGTTCCACTCGAAGAGGACGGCGGTGACGTCCTTGTTCCCGGGCGGCGCGGCCTGCGCGACAGTCGGGGTCATGACAACCGAGGCGACCGCGAGCGCGGCGACCCCGGCGAGGGTTCTGCGTGCCATGTGGGGTTCCTTCTTCATCGAAGGGTGTGGGGAGTGCGAAGGCGGCTGAAGCTTCTTGCTGAAACCTTCAGAAACCTTGCGGCAACGCAGATGTTAGAGGCCCGCCACCCGAAAGGGCAGCGGGCCGTACGAAGTTGAATGAAAAAGTTGCGGACCGGACCTTCGGGCCGTGCCCGTACCGGGTCAGTCCGTGGTGAACCACACCGTCGTGTCGCCCGGCACCTTCGCCTGGCCGTCCGCCCCGTCCACGTCACCGCTGGCGAGCAGCACCCGCCCGTACGCCGGGGTGATCACCGCCTCGCCCGTGGTGTTGGCGACGCACACGAACTCCCCGCGCCTAAAGGCGAGGACGCCCTCGGGTGCCCGCAGCCACTCCACCGCGTCGCCCGCGCCCAGGTCGGCCTGGTCCCGGCGCGCGGCGAGCGCGGTCCGGTACAGCTCCAGGGTCGAGCCGGCCGCTCCGGTCTGCGCCTCGACGCTCAGCTCGCCCCAGGTCTCCGGCTGCGGCAGCCAACTGCCGCCGCCCCCGAAGCCGTAGGAGGAACCGTCGCGGGTCCATGGGATCGGTACCCGGCATCCGTCGCGGAAGCCGTCCTGGCCCGCGCCCCGGAAGTACGCCGGGTCCTGACGCACCTCGTCGGGGAGGTCGACGACGTCCGGGAGACCCAGTTCCTCGCCCTGGTAGACGTAGGCCGAGCCGGGCAGTGCCAGCATCAGCAGCGTCGCCGCGCGGGCCCGGCGCAGACCGAGTTCGCGGTCCCCGGCCTCCCGGATCTGGGTGCCGAGGCCCGCCGGGTTGCCGAAGCGGGTGGCGTGCCGGGTGACGTCGTGGTTGGACAGCACCCAGGTGGCGGGGGCGCCGACCGGGCGCATGGAGTCCAGCGTGCGGTCGATGACCACGCGCAGTTCCTCGGCGTCCCAGTGGGTGCCCAGGTACTGGAAGTTGAACGCCTGGTGCAGCTCGTCCGGGCGGACGTAGTTGGCGGTGCGCTCCACGGTCGGCGTCCACGCCTCGGCGACGAAGATCCGCTCACCCGCGTACTCGTCGAGGACGAGCCGCCACTGCCGGTAGATGTCGTGCACGCCGTCCTGGTCGAAGAACGGCATGACATCGTTGCCCAGCAGCTTCAGCTGCTCGTGGTCCCCCAGGTCGGGCAGGCCCTCGGCCTTCACCATGCCGTGCGCGACGTCGATGCGGAAGCCGTCGACGCCCATGTCCAGCCAGAAGCGGAGGATGGAGCGGAACTCGTCGCCGACGGCCGGGTGCTCCCAGTTGAAGTCGGGCTGCTCGGGTGCGAAGAGGTGCAGGTACCACTCGCCCGGGGTGCCGTCGGGCTCGGTGACCCGGGTCCAGGCGGGGCCGCCGAAGATCGACTCCCAGTCGTTGGGCGGGAGCTCGCCGCCTGCGCCCTTGCCGGGGCGGAAGTGGTAGCGGTCGCGCGAAGGCGAGCCGGGGCCCTCGGCGAGCGCCCGCTTGAACCACTCGTGCTGGTCGGAGGAGTGGTTGGGCACGATGTCGACGATGATCCGCAGGCCCAGTTCGTGGGCGTCCCGGATCAGCGCGTCCGCGTCGAGCAGGGTGCCGAACATGGGGTCGACGGCACGGTAGTCGGCGACGTCGTAGCCGGCGTCGGCCTGCGGGGAGGCGTAGAAGGGGCTGAGCCACACGGCGTCCACCCCGAGGTCGCGCAGGTACGGCAGGCGGGAGCGGATGCCCTCCAGGTCGCCCATGCCGTCGCCGTTGCTGTCGGCGAAGCTGCGCGGATACACCTGGTAGATCACCGCGTCCCGCCACCAGTCGTGGCGCCTGGTGACGGTGGCTACGGCAGCGTCGGTCGTCGGAGTGGGGGCCGGGGCGGCGGCGTGCTGCTGGCTCATGTCGTCCTTGAATACGTGGGGTCGGTCAGGGAGGCGAGTGGGGCCGAGGAGGCGGGATGCGGCTGACGAGGCGGCCGCGGTGCCGGCGGGGTCGGATGTTTGTGCACCGCGACCGCCTCCCCACGCGCGGTGAGGCGCGCGGGAGTCCTGCGGAGGGCGTCAGCCCTTCGTGCCGCCCGCGGTGAGGCCGGCCACCAGGTTCTTCTGCACGAGGTAGAAGAACGCGGAGACGGGTATCGCGATCAGGACCGCGGTGGCGGCCATGAGGTTGCGCTGGGCGTCGTGCTCGCTGACGAAGCTCTGCAGACCGACGGCGAGCGTGTACTTCTCGTCGTCCAGCATGAACGTCGTGGCGAAGGCGACCTCGCCGAACGCGGTGATGAAGCTGTAGAAGGCGGCGACCGCCAGGCCCGGCTTGGCGAGCGGCAGGATCAGCCGCACGAACGTGCCGAACGGGGACAGCCCGTCGACCCGGCCCGCCTCGTCGATCTCGAACGGAATGGTGTCGAAATAGCCCTTCATCAGCCAGGCACAGTACGGCACCGCGGTCGAGCAGTAGACGAGGATGAGGCCGAAGTAGGTGTCGATCAGCTGAAGGTCGGACAGGATCTGGTACATCGGGACCATCAGGACGGCCACCGGGAACATCTGGGTGACCAGCAGGACCCACATGAACTTCTTGTACCCGGGGAACCGCATCCGGGAAACCGCGTACCCGGTGGTGGCGGCGACCAGGACGCCGATGACGGTGGTGCCGAGCGAGACGATCAGCGAACTCTTCAGCCAGTCGAAGAAGTTCGTGTTCTGCAGCACGAACGCGTAGTTGTCCAGCGTCATCTTGCCCCAGATACCGCCGGGGCGCAGATAGTCGTCCTTGTCCGGGCCGAGGGACAGGAAGACCAGCCAGGCGACCGGGAACAGCGCGACGACGCTCGCCACGACCAGGATGCCGTGCGAGGCGAGGGCCCCGCCGCGGCCGATCTCACCGCGCCGGGTGCTGGGCCGCCGGGGCGTGGTCTTCTCTGCCGGCTTGCCCGTCACCACGGCTGACGGCGGGCTGTCGAGGGTGCTCATGGGGGCTCCTGCCTCAGATCGCGAGCTGCTGCTCATTGCGGTTCAGCCAGCGGCGGTAGAAGGAGGTGAAGACGATCAGGATGGCCAGCAGCAGCATGCCGTAGGCCGCGGACTGCGCGAAGTCGCGCGGCTGCTGCCCGAAGCCGAGTTGGTACGCCCAGGTGACGAGGATCTGCGCGTCCGGGGCGGTGTTGCCGAACAGCAGGAAGATGACCGCGAACTGGTTGAAGGTCCAGATGATGCCGAGCAGGACGACGGTGGAGCTGACCGAGCGCAGGCCCGGCAGGGTGACGTGACGGAACCGCTGCCAGGCGCTGGCGCCGTCCATCTCGGCCGCCTCGTACAGCGTCCCGTCGATCGACTGGAGGCCGCCGAGCAGGGAGACCATCATGAACGGCACACCGCACCAGGTGTTGACCATGATCGCGGCGAACCGCTGCCAGAAGGTGTCCTCGAGCCACAGCGGCGTCGGCAGGCCCAGGGACTCCAGGGCCGAGTTGATGATGCCGGCGTCGGCGAGCATGAACCGCCAGCCGAAGACGGTGACGAAGGTCGGCACGGCCCACGGCAGGATGAGGATCAGCCGGTAGAAGGTGCGGCCCCGCAGCTTCTGGTTGAGCAGCAGGGCGAGACCCAGACCGATGGTGTAGTGCAGGCCGACGCAGGCCGCCGTCCAGACGATCGTCCAGATGAAGTGCGACCAGAAGCGGTCGTACGCCGTCTCGCCCCAGAGGATGTCGGCGTAGTTGTCCAGGCCGATGAACTTGTACGTGGCCTCGATCTCGTTGACGCCGATGGTGCGGGCCGAGTTGAGGCTGTTGGCGTCGGTGAGGGTGAGGTAGAAGCCGTACGCCAGGGGATACAGCACGAGGACGCCGAGCACGACGACCACGGGCACGATCATGGCGAAGGCGTACCAGTACTTCTGGTAGGCGTGCTTCAGGCGGTCGGCCCGGCCGGCGCGGGGCGGGCGGTCACCGCTGCGCTTGCCGGTCGCGCGGTCGATGGCGACTGTCATGGTTCGGCACCTTCTGGATGATCAAGGGGTTCGGCACACAGGCCGGTGGCCGCCGGGTCCTCCCTTCCCGGAAGGGACCCGGCGGCCACGCGGGCCCTACTTGCTGAAGTCCGGCACCAGCTTGGCGATGGCGATCTCGGCGTCGTTCAGACCCTTGTCCAGGGAGTCCTTGCCGCCCGCGATCTGGAGCAGTTCGTCGTCGAGCGGACCCCACAGCGAGCTGTACTCGGGCAGGGCCGGGCGCGGCTGGGCGGCCTCGAGGACCGTCTGGTAGCCGGCGATGCCCGGGTCGGCCTTGACCTTGTCGGTGTAGGCGTCGTCACGCGTGGGCAGCGTGGAGTTCTTCAGGGCGATGGTCTCCTGGGCCTTGGCCGAGCTCATGAAGTTCACGAACTTCAGCGCGGCCTTCTGCTTCGCGGCGTCGGAGCCGGCGTAGACGGAGAGGTTGTGGCCGCCGGTCGGGGCGCCCGCCGTGCCGGCGGAGCCGGCCGGGACGGTGGCGATGCCCAGGTTGTTCTTGTCCTTGAAGGCCGAGCCCTTGTAGAAGTTGGTGATCTCCCACGGGCCCTGGATGATCGCGGCGACCTTGCCGTTGACGAACGCGTCCTGGATGTGGGCGTAGGCGTCGGCGGTGGTGTCGGCCTTCTTGAGGCCCTTGCCGTCGAAGAGGTCCAGCCAGGTGCCGTAGGCCTTCTTGGCCTCGGGCGACTTGACGGTGATCTTCTTGGCGTCGGCGTCGACCGTGTCGGTGCCCTCGCCGTAGAGGAAGGACTGGGCGTAGTAGGCCTGGGTGGAGCCCCAGTAGCCGTCGACGCCGGTCTTGTCCTTGACGGTGGCGGCGGCCTTCTTCAGGTCGTCCCAGGTCTTGGGAGCCTCGACGCCGGCCTTCTCGAACAGTTCCTTGTTGTAGACCAGCGCGAGCGTGTCCGTGACGAACGGGACGCCGTAGACCTTGTCCTCGTACGTGGCCTGCTCGATCAGGTTGGACTTGAACTTCGCCTGGTCCTTCAGCGCCTCGGTGCCGTCCAGCGGCAGGAAGAAGCCCTTCTTGGCGAAGGCGGGGGTCCAGCCGACCTCGGAGCGCAGCACGTCGGGGGCACCCTTGGAGCCGGCGGCGGTGTCGAACTTGTTCTGCGCCTGGTCGAAGGGGACGTTGACGTACTTGACCTTGACGTCCTTGTTGGCGGCTTCGAACTCCTTGACCAGGGCCTGGTACGTCGGCGCCTCGTTGGTCGCGTTGGAGGTGTCCCACCAGGTGATGGTGACCGGGCCGTCGGCCGAGTCGCCGCTGTCGCTGTCTCCGCCGCAGGCCGTCGCCGTGAGGGCGAGGGACGCCACCAGCGCGGTGGCCGCTATGCCACGCCGCATGAGTTCTCCTTGAGGGTGAAAGCCCGTGTGCTGCAGATACGGCCCCGTCTGCCGACCTGCCGACTTGCCGACCGCGCCAATGGGGCCGCCGGGCGACGTGAACGTAACAGCGATGCAACCGATTCGAAAGACCTTGCTGAAAAATTTTGCAAGAAAGCCCGACGGTTACCCCGTCGTGACCTCTCCTTGACCCCTCCCCGCGATACCCCGATCGCCGCGCCACCGCCGGGTTTCCGGCGCCAGGACAGGCGTTCGGACGGTTGTGCAAGACTCTGCAAGTACTTGCCATCCGTTTCCGTCGGGGGAATCATCCGTTGCGGGACGGACGCCGAGCACCCACGCCGAGCACGACCGGCCGACCACGACATGAGGGACCGCGATGACCCAGCAGCCCGCGACGGGCCGTTCGACGGCGCGCACCAGGCGTCCGGCCGGTGTGCAAGGAGTGGGGCGGCCGATAGGGTCCGGTGCTGTGACCACACGTCTTGCCGACATCGCCGCTCAGGCCGGGGTGAGTGAGGCGACCGTCAGCCGCGTGCTCAACGGCAAGCCGGGCGTCGCCGCCACCACCCGCCAGTCCGTCCTCGCCGCTCTCGACGTCCTGGGTTACGAACGCCCGGTGCGGCTGCGGCAGCGCAGCGAGGGCCTGGTGGGGCTGATCACTCCCGAGCTGGAGAATCCGATCTTCCCGGCGCTGGCCCAGGTCATCGGGCAGGCACTGACCCGCCAGGGCTACACGCCGGTGCTGGCCACCCAGACCCCGGGCGGGTCGACGGAGGACGAGCTGACGGAGATGCTGGTCGACCGCGGGGTGGCCGGCATCATCTACGTCTCCGGACTGCACGCGGACACCACGGCCGACATGCAGCGCTACGAGCGACTGCGCGCCCGGGGGGTGCCGTTCGTGCTGGTCGACGGCTTCTCGCCGAAGGTGCAGGCGCCGTTCATCTCGCCCGACGACCGGGCGGCGATGGGGCTGGCGGTCACGCATCTCGCCTCCCTCGGCCACACCCGGATCGGGCTGGCGCTGGGGCCGAAGCGGTTCGTGCCGGTGCAGCGCAAGATCGAGGGCTTCGTCCGCACCGTGCAGGAGCAGCTGGGGCTGGCCGCCGAGACCGTGGAGACGGAACTGGTCCAGCACTCCCTGTACACCTTGGAGGGCGGCCAGGCCGCCGCCACCGCGCTCATGGACCGCGGGTGCACGGCGGTGGTGTGCGCCAGCGACATGATGGCGCTGGGCGCGATACGGGCGGCCCGGCAGCGCGGGCTCGAGGTGCCGACGGACATCTCGGTGGTCGGCTTCGACGACTCCCCGCTGATCGCCTTCACCGACCCGCCGCTGACCACGGTCCGCAAGCCGGTCCCGGCGATGGGGCAGGCCGCGGTGCGCACCCTGCTGGAGGAGATCGGCGGGACGCCCGCCCCGCACAGCGAGTTCGTGTTCATGCCGGAGCTGGTGGTCCGCGGCTCGACGGCTTCGGCACCCGGGGACCGGAACCGGCCCTAGGGCCGGCCGGGGACAGGAATTGGGGTTCCCCAGGTCACCGTGTCGTCCCCAGGTCGGAGTCGCCGGACTTCGCGCACTGCCCGGGCAGGAGGCCGCGGGACTCTTTCCGGGGGAGGACATGCGGGTCGGCCGCGGCCGGGGCATGATCTGCGGAAGGGGCTTTTCTGGCAGACTCTGTGCTCATGGGCGAAACGACGGTGACCACGCTGGAAGGCCGGCATCAGGCCGCAGCGCGCCCCGTCGAGGACAGGGTGGGGACGGGACTCCTGCGCCGGCTTCGTACCCCCCGCCGGCCGCGGCTGTGGTTCGAGATCCTGCTGATCGCGGTGAGTTACTGGACGTACTCGCTCGTCCGCAACGCCGTGCCCGAGCAGAAGTCCGAGGCGCTGCGCAACGCGGACTGGCTCTGGAACCTGGAGCGGCAGTTCGGTCTCGCCTTCGAACAGTCGGTCAACCACGCCGTGAACTCGGTGACCTGGCTCGTCATCGGCATGAATTACTACTACGCCACACTGCACTTCGTGGTCACGCTGGGCGTTCTGGTGTGGCTCTCCCGTAGTCACCCCGGCCGTTACGCGGCGGCCAGACTGGTGCTGTTCTCGACCACCGCCGTCGCTCTGGCCGGTTACTACCTGTTCCCGCTCGCCCCGCCGCGTCTGATGACCGGCGGCGACTTCATCGACACCGTGATGGTCCACGAGACCTGGGGTTCGATGGCCTCCGGCGACCTGAAGAACATGTCCAACCAGTACGCCGCGATGCCGTCGATGCACATCGGCTGGTCGGTGTGGTGCGGGCTGACCGTCTTCGCGCTGGCGAGGGTCCCGTGGGCGAAGGTCCTGGGCCTGCTGTACCCGGCGGGCACGCTGGTGGTCATCGTCGCCACCGCCAACCACTTCTGGCTGGACGCGGTGGGCGGCGTGCTCTGCCTCGCCTTCGGCTACGCGCTGGCGACCCTCTGGTACGGGAGCAAGCCGTACGCGCTGCCGCGAGAGGTGCCGGACGGTGGGGACGGTGGCAGCCGGGACAGAGGCGGCTGGAGCAGGGCCTTCTCGGGCAGAGGTTTCCCGGGCAAGGGTTTCCCGGCCAGGGCTTTCCCGGGCAGGCGCGGCACGGGCAAGGCCGTCGCGGGTTCGGACGGTGGGGGCACGGACGGTGGAGGCACGGACGGTGGAGGCACGGGCCGCGCGAACGCGGGCGTCGTGAGCCCGCGCGCCCCGGACGACTCCGCCGGCCCTCGCACGGCCGACGGCGCCCTCGCCACGCGCCCCCCTGGCGGCGCCCCCGCCACGAGCGCGTCCCCCCACGCGCCGGACGCCCCGCGCCACTGAGGCTGAATCCACCGACGAAAACCGGACCCGAGCAGCCTTCGTCCAGGTCAGCGGCCCGACTGAGCCGTTCCGCGCCTTCACCTCTCAGGTGAAGATCGACTACCCCCCGAAGGAGTGGTTGACCTGGGAGGACACGGTCTGCCCTCCATGGTCATCGGTGGATCCAGGCTGAGGCGTCCTTCACCATCGAGGAGGCGCCCGTACCACTGCGGCGCCCCGCACTCCGGGTGACCACGCCCGCCGCCTGCGCCGGGTGCCTGCGACCCGCCCCTACGCCCCGCCGTAGAACAGCTCCTCCATCACGCCCCGCGCCCTGCGGGCCGTGCGCCGGTACACGTCGAGCATGTCGCCGGCGTGGCCCGGACCGTAGCCGAGGTAGCGGCCGACGGCGGCCAGGTCGCGCGGGTCGGCGGGGAAGGTGTCCCCGGCCCGGCCCCGGACCAGCATGACCGCGTTGCGCACGCCGGTGGCCAGCACCCAGGCCTCATCGAGGATGCCCGCGTCCCCCGCGGAGATCAGCCCGGCCGCCTGGGCGGCCGCCAGCGCCTCGCGGGTACGGGTGGTACGCAGCCCCGGCTCGTGCGCGGCGTGCCGCAGCTGGATCAGCTGGACGGTCCACTCCACGTCGGTCAGGCCGCCGGGACCGAGCTTGACGTGCAGCTTGGGGTCGGTGCCGCGCGGCAGCCGCTCGGACTCCATGCGGGCCTTCAGGCGCCGGATCTCGCGCACGTCTTCCTCGGCGAGCCCGGCGGGCGGGTAGCGCAGCGGTTCGATCAGCTCGACGAAGCGGCGGCCGAGCTCCTCGTCGCCGGCCACGTGCTCGGCGCGCAGCAGCGCGTGCCGCTCCCACACCAGGGACCAGCGCCGGTAGTACGCCTCGTACGACCCCAGGGTGCGCACCAGCGGTCCGGACCGGCCCTCGGGACGCAGGTCCGCGTCGATGAGCAGGGGCGGGTCGGCGCTGGGGGCCTGGAGCAGGCGGCGCATCTCGGCGACGACCTTGCCGGCCGCGTCGGCCGCCTCCCGCTCGTCCACGCCGTCGCGCGGCTCGTGGACGAACAGGACGTCCGCGTCGGAGCCGTAGCTCAGCTCGTGGCCGCCGAAGCGGCCCATCCCGATGATCGCGAAGCGGGTGGGCAGACTGTCCCCCCAGCCCTCCCGGACGACCGCGCGCAGCGTGCCGGCGAGGGTGGCGGCGGTCAGGTCGGACACGGCGCCGCCGACCAGGTCCACCAGGGCGCCCTGGTCGGCCTCGGCGGGCTGGGACTCGGTGCCGTAGGAGCCGATGATGTCGGTGGCGGCCGTGCGGAACAGCTCGCGGCGGCGGACCCCGCGGGCGGCGGCGACCGCCTGGGCGGCGCCGTCGGCGCGACGGACGGCGGCGAGGACCTCCTGTTCCAGGTGGGCGCGGGAACGTGGCCTGAGGCCGCCGGCATCTCCGTCGCCGAGCAGGGCCACCGCCTCGGGGGCGCGCAGCAGCAGGTCGGGGGCGAGCCGCCCGGCGGACAGGACGCGGGCGAGGTTCTCGGCGGCGGCGCCCTCGTCGCGCAGCAGCCGCAGGTACCAGGGGGTCTTGCCGAGCGCGTCGGAGACCTTGCGGAAGTTGAGCAGGCCGGCGTCCGGGTCGGCGGATTCGGCGAACCAGCCGAGCAGCACCGGCAGCAGGGTCCGCTGGATGGCCGCCTTGCGGGTCACGCCGGACGCCAGCGCCTCCAGGTGGCGCAGGGCGGCGGCCGGGTCGGCGTAGCCGAGGGCGACCAGCCGTTCGCGGGCCGCCTCGGCGCTGAGCCGGGCCTCGCCGGGGGCGAGCTGGGCGACCGCGTCGAGCAGCGGCCGGTAGAACAGCTTCTCGTGCAGCCGCCGTACGACGGAGGTGTGCCGCCGCCACTCGCGGGTCAGGCTCGTCACCGGGTCGGTGCGCAGGCCCAGGGAGCGGCCGATGCGACGCAGGTCGGCGTCGTTCTCCGGAACCAGGTGGGTGCGACGCAGCCTGAAGAGCTGGATGCGATGCTCCAGGGAGCGCAGGAAGCGGTAGGCGCCGTCGAACTGGGCGGCGTCCGCACGGCCGACGTAGCCGCCGGCGGCGAGGGCACCCAGCGCGTCGAGGGTGGTGGCGCTGCGCAGGGAGGTGTCGGCGCGGCCGTGCACCAGTTGGAGCAGCTGTACGGCGAACTCGACGTCGCGCAGTCCGCCGGGGCCGAGCTTGAGCTGGCGGTCGACCTCGGCGGTGGGGATGTTGTCGATCACCCGGCGGCGCATCTTCTGCACGTCGGCGACGAAGTTCTCCCGCTCGGCGACCTGCCACACCAGCGGTCGCAGGGCGGCCACGTACTCCTCGCCGAGGGCGAGGTCGCCGGCCACCGGGCGGGCCTTGAGCAGCGCCTGGAACTCCCAGGTCTTGGCCCAGCGCTGGTAGTACGCGCGGTGCGAGGCGAGGGTGCGCACCAGCGGGCCGTTGCGGCCCTCGGGCCGCAGGTTGGCGTCGACGGGCCAGATGGTGCCCTCGACGGTGTTCGCGGAGCAGATCCGCATCATGTGCGCGGCCAGCCGGGTGGCGGCGCGCAGGGCCTTGTCCTCGTCGGCGCCGTTCACCGCCTCGCCGACGAAGATGACGTCGACGTCCGACACGTAGTTCAGCTCGTGCCCGCCGCACTTGCCCATCGCGACCACCGCGAGCCGGCACAGGGCGGCGTCCCCGGGCGCGGCGGCCTCGGCGAGCGCGAGGGCGGCGCGCAGGGTGGCGGTGGCGAGGTCGGCGAGTTCGGCGGCGGTCTCGGACACCTCGGTGGTGCCGCAGACGTCGCGGGCGGCGATGGACAGCAGGCAGCGCCGGTAGGCGACGCGCAGCGACACGGGGTCGGTGGCTCCGGCGAGGCCGTGCTCGAACTCGGTCACGCCGGGGTGCAGGTCCCGCGCCTCGTACGTGACGAGCACCTGCCAGTCGTCGGCGTGCCGGGCGAGATGGTCGGCCAGGGCCTCGGAGGCGCCGAGCACGCCGAGCAGCCGGTCGCGCAGCGGTTTGGCGGCGATCAGCGTGTCCAGCAGCTCCTGCCGGCCGGTGGCGCCGGTCTGCGCCTCCAGCAGCCGGACCAGTCCCAGCAGCGCGAGGTCGGGGTCGGCGGTGCCGCCGAGCGCCTCGAGCAGCACCGGATCGTCGCGCACCGCGGCCAGCTCGGGGCTGTCCAGCAGCCGCTCGGCGGCCGACGGGTCGGTGAAACCGTGCCGCAGCAGCCGCGTGAAGGTACTGCTCCTGCGCCCCGGCACCGACGTCATCCCCGGCCTCCCTCGGTCCTCGGCTCGCCTCGACCTCACCACGAGCTCATCCAGGCAACGAGCCTATCCGCCCCACCGCGCCCCGGCCCCGGCCCCGGGACGGCCGTGCGCGATGAGTTCCGGGGGCGGGCGGATGGGGTCAGACCATCCGGGACACGCCGTCGTGTTTTCGGTGGCGCCCAGCACTGTTTTCGGCTTCGGTAAGGGAGAGCCGTTCAGCCAGACCAGATGGCGGTTCGCGTGACGCCGAGAGACCGCACCGACCGCACCGACCCAGCCGGAGGAACCCCGATGAACATGGCCATGACCCTCGAAGTGCTTCCGCTGCCCGTCAGCGACATCGACCGGGCCAGGGACTTCTACCGGGACAAGGTCGGCTTCCACGTCGACATCGACCAGGAGGTCATGCCGGGCATGCGCATCGTCCAGCTGACGCCCCCGGGCTCCGGCTGTTCGATCGCGCTGGGCGACAGCATCTGGAAGATGTCGGGCGGCGCCCGCCCGGCCCCGGGCTCGTACCAGGGCCTGCAGCTGTGCGTCGCCGACATCAAGGCGGCCCACGCCGAACTGACCGCCCGCGGCCTGGAGATCTCCGAGCCGGTCGTGTACGCCCCGGACGACGGCGCCACCTTCATGTACTTCAAGGACCCGGACGGCAACGGCTGGGCCGTCCAGGAGTACCGCCGCCGCGCCTCCGAACCCCTCCACCAGCTCCTGACGGACCTGGCCACCGAGGCGGGCGGCCCGGATCACTCGTAGGTGTACCGCTCCCCTCTTCCCCTCACCCGGCGTCGCCGCCGTACCTACCGTGAAACGCCTCGCGATACGACGCGACGCGTACGACGGAGGGGTGCGGATGTCGGCGGACGGTGAGGCGGTACAGGTCAGGGGCGAGGCGGACGAGCCGGGGTGGGAGGTCGACCCGGATGACGAGTGGGGAGTGGCCGTCGTCGCCACGGTGGGCCGTCAGTTGAAGCTGCGGCGGGAGTCCGTGGGCATGCGGGTCGCCGACTTCGCGGCGGCGATGGGATACGGGGAGGACCTCGCCTACAAGGTCGAGGCCGGCAACCGGATCCCCCGCCCCGAGTACCTGGAGAAGGCCGACGAGGTGCTGGGCGCGGGCGGACTGCTCGCCGCGATGTCGGAGGACGTGGCGAAGGTCCGGGACTCCAAGAACACCCGGGGCCCCGGCTCACCGTCCCCCCCGGCCGCCTGGACGGACTTCCTGGGGAGCGCGGGCGGCGGTGACCGCCGGGGCGGGCACCGCCTTCCCGGTCGCAGCGGAGTGTCTCAGCACCGGCAGATCCTTCCGCAGCTCAAACGCGGTGGCCTCGGAGCACTGCTTCTCGCCCTCTTGACGCTTGTTGAGATACGGCAGTTATACGCGCCTCGAAGGGCCTGCTCAGCGCGGACGATGCGAAGGCGTTCCTCATCCTGCTCGCCGCACGCTCACCAGCGGGGACCGGCCGTCGCACAGAAGAACACCGCCGAACTGGCCCCGCTCGCAAGGAGGTGGGCCTCGACCGTCCGCCGGGACCGCGACGTCACCGCCGCGGGAAGCCCCGGTTATGTGCGGGAGATCTGCGAGGACGCGTGAGGCGGGCGGCGGCAGGGCGAGGCCCCGTTGACAGAACACGTGCAAGATCACACAATCGTCGCCATGACCACGTACTGGTTCGTCAGGATGTCGGGGGCGCCGCGCGTCCCGGATCGAACCGGCTGCGAGCGCTCCGGCCGATAGCCGGCCGCGCCCTCTGACCCCGGCCCGGCCTCTCGCCGCCCGAGCCCGCTTCCCCGCCTTCCCGGCCGACGGCCCCGCGCAGCCCCTCTCCCGGGCCGTCCCGGCAGTCCCGCACACCCGCGTACGGCGGGTGTGCTCCTCGGCGTCCGCGATGCCGGGACGGTCCGTGCCCCGACACGGCCGGCCCGTCCGCATCCCCGTGACCCGTTCGAACACCGTGTGCAGAGGAAGGACGTCCCGTGACCGTCACGAACACCGCACCGACCACCACCCTGCGTGAGGCACGCATCCCCGGAGACGGCATCTACGAAGGACGGCGCGTCCTGCGCCGTGTGCCCGAGGGGTGGGAGGAGCGGCCCTACGAGCTGTTCGAGGTCGAGCCGCAGGCGCGCACGATCGGTGCCGAGATCGGAGGAGTCGACCTGTCCCGTCCGCTCGGCCCCGGGCTGCGCGCCGAACTCCACCGGGCCCTGCTGGAGTGGAAGGTGCTGTTCTTCCGGGGCCAGCACCTCGCCCCCGACCGGCAGCGCGCCTTCGCGCGCCACTGGGGCAAACTGGAGACCAACCCGCTGCTCGCCGCCGGTTCCAGCGAGGACGTCGTCCGCTTCGACAAGGGCAGCGGGTCCACTCCGACGTTCGAGAACGTCTGGCACGCCGACGTCACCTTCCGCGAGCGGCCGGCACTCGGTGCCGTCCTCCAGTTGCGCGAGGTGCCGCCGGCCGGCGGCGACACCCTGTGGGCCGACATGGCCGCCGCCTACGACAACCTCCCGCAGGACGTGAAGGACCGTGTCGACGGTGCCCGCGCCGTGCACGACTTCATCCCCGGTTTCGCGCGGTTCTACGGGCCCGAACGGCTCGCGCCGCACCAGGAGCACTTCCCGCCCGTGGAACACCCCGTCGTGCGCACACATCCCGACACCGGGCGGCGCATGCTGTTCGTGAACGCCTCCTTCACCACCCGGATCACCGGCATGTCCCGTGAGGAGAGCGACCGGCTGCTGCGCTACCTCTTCCAGCAGGCGCACATCCCCGAGTACCAGGTCCGTTTCCGCTGGCAGCCCGGTGACGTGGCGTTCTGGGACAACCGGGCCACCCAGCACTACGCGGTCAACGACTACGGCGCCCACCGCCGAGTCGCCGAACGCGTCGCCATCGCGGGCGACCGCCCCTTCTGATCCTCCGGCGCACGGCCGTGCGGGGTCCGGGACCCCGCAC
>NZ_JBHSOA010000024.1:0-32883 GCF_042655885.1 Streptomyces chlorus | reverse complement strand
CACCCGGCTCAGATCTTCTCGAAACTGAGAAACCGCTGATCCACAGGTATTGACGATTGCTCGAGAAGTTCTCACGGCTGAGCGAGACCCAGACACCCCAGGAAAACACCTCGTCACTGTCGATGACCGGCATCTCGATCAGGCCCTTGACGAAGTAGTGCTGCCCGCGGACCACGCACTGGTCCGACGAGAGCAGGCAGTCGTCGGCGCCGACGAAGGCCGGATCCCACACGGCCGGGGCCTCGGCCGTGTAGTTCACCGGCAGTTCAAGGTGCTGGGCCCCGCAGCACGTGCAGGTGAATCCGAGATCACTGGTCATGGCGCTGGAGTCTGGTGCCAGGTACCGGAACCACCTCGGGCGAGGAAGCTCCTCACCTCCCCCTGTGACTGAGCGCGGCACCTGGCCTGTCAGGACAATTTCAATGCACAGCACCCGGCTGTCCCGCACGGCGTGCGCGAACCGGGTCACCATCGGGCGCGCAGCACGCCGTCGCTGTCCGGCAGGACGGCGCAGAGCAGCGGGTGGCTTTCGTCGAGGGGCAGGACGCAGGCCGCTCGCGCATCGGCCACTTGGGCGGCGAGCTCCTGGTAATCGGTGTCGTCGACGATCGTGTGGCTGATCATCCCGTCTTGCGCCTCCCAGACGAACTCCACGGATCCCTCCTCGGGCAGCGCGGCGAGGACCGCGCCGACGTCCGGAGTCAGGTCGGGCCAGACGGTCAGCAGGGCGCGCGGACCGAGACCGGCGCGCACTGTGTCGAGGTTCTCCAGAGTGAGGCGGTGCCAGCGTGCGGCGTTGCGGACGTAGGTCTCCTCGAGGAGCAACGTCTGCCGTGAGGCAAGCGCGGTGCGCACGCGCGTCCAGAAGTCCTCGTCGGCCGGCTCCGTCACTTCCGCTTCGTCGAACTCAGCCGCGTAGGGCGAGGCCGTCAGCGGTTCCGGGAAGAGGCCGAGTTCCCGCGTACGGGCCACGGCCTCCGCACAGAGCCGGTCGCTGCCCACGTACACATACTGGTCCCACCCGACGTGCACGGTGAACACATTCCCCACCTCCAGCCGACACCAGGCGCCCCGGTCGCGGAGCATGGCCCGGACCAGTTCCAGCGCGACCGGAAGGGAGACCCCGGCCCCGTCGTAGTAGCCAGTGAGGTCAGGCGGGAAGAGCCCGCCGAGGCCGTGCCCCTCAACCGGCGGCTCCACGCCGAAGTGGACGAATCCGGTGACCGCAGGTTCGCGGATCTCCAGCCGGTCGATGCCCGAGGCCTCCGCGAAGGCGGCGATCGCCGCCAGGTACGCCGCTTCTACAGGTCCGTGGTCGCTGACTGTGTCCTCGGCGCCGGTGTAGTGGCCGTGCTCGTCGCGGTCGGCGGGGTCGCATTTGGTGATCCGGTGGACGAAGGACGGCGGCACGCTGCTCCTTGGACGGGCGGAAGGGGTGCCAGCGTAGTTTCCGGTCCCGATTCCGTGGTCGGGAGGTGGCCGGTCCCACATCGCAGGGTTCGAGGCCCGCGGCCGATCCCAGTCGGCTCGACAGGCCACCGACTCAGCACGCTCACGAAGGCGGGCGAAGGGGACCGAGGGAGACCACACAAGTCAGCCCGTCCAGGCGCTGCACCGCGGCCATGAGGGGCCTCCCATACGGAATACGGCGTCCATGCCACCAGAACACCGCCACCACCAGCACCCCGCGAACAGTTCCCATAAAGCCGAACCAACCACCCATCGAGGGCACTATCCTGCCCGCCAACCACCACGCAGCTCCCGCTGACTGAAACGCAACGTCTCGTACGCTGAGACGTTGCGCTTCAAACACAGACACGCGGAGGGCGTTACGGCCTCGCCCTGGTGGAGGCCCTGGCGGGCAGCCAGGGCGTCACGGACAGCCGGTCCTCCGCAGACGTGCGGGCGGAACTGCCGCTAACGGCCTCTACCAGGTCAGAGGAAATGCCCACCGGCGAGGTAGGGCGCCGGGACTGGCATGCCGCGGACGGCGATGTAGCCCTCCTGGCCGATGTCGAGACGGGCGGCCAGACCCACATCGACCGCCCACTCGTTGGGGGTGGTGATGCAGTTGACCAGAGTCCTTCCCTGTGACGAGGCCAGGGCCTCCCACAACAGTCTCTGCGCGGTCTCCGGATGCGCGGCAGCCAGCAGCGACGCCTGTCCTCGGTCGTCGATGTAGACGTATCCCGGCCTGGCCCGGTCTGCGGACACGGCCAGCCGGAGGGTGTTGAGCATGTAGCCGTGGTCGGGGCCGTGGCCCGCGACACGCAGATCCCGGTCCAGCCGGTCCATCCACTCGAAGTCGTCGGACCGGCCCTCCCGCAGGCCGGCGACTGCGGGGAGGGTGGACCGGTCGACGGTACCGACCATCCGCATCTGCGGGTGGAGCGAGAATCCCGCCAGCCGGTATCGGCGAGTGGCGCCGGGGTGGACGCTGGAGGAGAAGATGCCGGGGCGCCCGTCGGCGTGGGCGAGCGCGGCGTCCATCAGGCGCTTGCCGATGCCCCGACCCTGATGGCCAGGCAGCACGCCGTAGGTAGCAAGGAACCAGAGACGGCCGCGGTTCTGCGAGATGGCGAACCCGACCGCACTTTCGGTACCTGCATCCGCCTCCACCGCGACCCAGCATCCTCCTGGGTCGGCGTTCAGGAAGAAGCGCATCCGGTCAATCCACTGTTTCGAGGTGACCGCCGGACGTGGCTCGACTTCCGGGTCGCTGACCCGCCTGGTGGCCCGCTCCGCCTCGAAGAACGTCACCGCCGAAGCCCGTTCGGCCGACGGGAGATCGTTCTCTTGCATCGGCCTGACCTGCACAGAGTCCATCACTTCAGCGTAAGGAACAGTCAGGCCATGCCGCACCCGGATTTCTGGGCCGCACCCGGATCAACATTGGCATTACCTTGCCCGCCAGTCATCACGCACAACCCGCCAACTCAAGCGCAACGTCTCAGCCGTGTGGTCGGGTAGCCGGATCACACGGGGCTTCACGCCCTCGGCGCTCGTCGGCGACCTCATCCGTCAAACGCGCGAACGCATCGCGGCGGAGACCGAGATGCTCACGCGGCTGCGCCGGATCGATGCCGCGGATCCCGCCGGCTGGGAGGACGTCCTCCAGGTCGTTGCGCTCCTCCAGGCACTGGGCTCGAAGAGCCCCGACGCACGCCAGCGCGCGGCCCTTTCCTCGGTCGACGAGGTTCCGGTGCCGGTGGAGGCCCTGGTCGAGGCGGCACTGAGCGAGACGGAGCCGAACGTCGCCGGAGCCCTTCGATGGGCGCTGGCGCGATCGGGTGAGGGCGGCCCGGCACTACTGGCGGAGGGCCTCGGCTCACCGGTGGCCGCGGTGCGGGAACGTGCCGTTCGGTCCCTCGCCGAGATGCCCGGTGACGAGGCCGTCGCGCAGCTGCGGGACGCTCTCGTGCACCCCGACGCCGTGGTCCGCGGGCACGCGGCCTTGGCGCTCGGGACCCGCGGGGTGGCCGATGCGGTCCCGACGCTCATCGACATGATCGTGGAGGGAAGGAACGACACCGACGCGGCCGACGCGCTGAGCGTGCTGGCGACCGACAACGCGCAGGCGGACCGGATCACGA
Source organism: Streptomyces chlorus (assembly GCF_042655885.1). Lineage (NCBI taxonomy): Bacteria > Bacillati > Actinomycetota > Actinomycetes > Kitasatosporales > Streptomycetaceae > Streptomyces > Streptomyces chlorus. Next base: position 29,290 of record NZ_JBHSOA010000024.1, on the reverse strand, counting down.
CCGGGCTCATCGACCGCCTCGCCCACGACACCACTCGAGCGCCTGCACGCGGGCGGCTGACCCAGGCGCTGGCGGGCATCCCGGGGGCGAGGGTGTCACGTGCCCTCGTGGAGCTGTCGCACGACGGGGACCGTGCCGTGGCGCTGACCGCGGCGTACCTTCTTCAGCTACGCGACGCACGGTGACGGATCTCCCCTGGGGTGCGCGTACGCGGCCCGCGCGGGGCGGAGGGGTCCCGGGGCCCCTCACCGTCCGCCGAAGGGGGCCGGCGGACCTCCTGGTCCGGGCCGCTGTCCATGCCGACGCGGTCGCCGGGCTCATCGGCGACACCGGGGCCCGGACGACACGCGGGGCGGAGGCGGTCGCCGAAGCGGCGCTGCGGGCGCTGGTCCGGATGAACGATCGACGCTGCCCACCGGGCCTGGCCTGGCCGACATCATGGCCGGCGCCCGGTCCGATTTCGCATCGACCTTCGCCTTTTCCGGCAGCGCCCACAGCGCCTTCCACATCCCCGTCCTCCCCGCCCTCCACGAGGTACTCGTTCGCCTGCCGGACCACGCCGATCTGCTGCCGCCGGCGATCTGCGGAGGCCGGCCATGCGTCACGCCAGGGTGATGTGCATGCCGCCCTCGGCCAGGACGTCCAGGACCTCGGCGAACAGGTCGAAGGGGCGGCCGCACGGTGCCAGGTTCCGGGACAGGCGCTCGCGTGCGGTCGCGGCGTTTCGCCAGAGCAGGGTTGCGGGAGCCGAGTAGCCGAAAGAGCCGCGCAGGCAGTCCGTGAGGGCGTCGAGGCAGCCTCCGAAGTAGCCGCCCGGCCCGTTCACCGCCTCGCCGAGCGCCAAGTAGAGGCCCGGTTCGTCGGTGATCCGCCGGCCGTCGAGTTCGTAGGCATGGGCAGCCGGCCGGTCCCGATGGGGACGACGGCAGGCCCGGTCCCGGACCAGGTCGAGCCAGACTTCGCGATGCCGCGTATCGAGTCCACCCCAAGCGCCAGGGGTGTCCGGCGGTCCGGCGAGCCATTGGTCCCAGACGGGTTGGGCGTACGCGGGAACGGGCGTGAAGAACTCTCCGTCCAGCTCCAGGTCGATCAGGTCCGCCCCGCAGGCGGACGGACCCCAGTCGCGGACGGTGGCCCACAGCAAACGATCGGTGAGCGGCTCGCCTCGGGCGTCCCGTATCTCCAGCGCGGCCTGTTCCAGGTCCAGCGCCCGCCGGGTGCCCGTCCTCAGTGCCGTTCGCAGTCGATCACTCTGGGCAAGCCCTCGCAGGACGAGCGGGGGCGCCGCCCTCTCCGACGGCAGGGTGCGGGCGAATTCCCGGCAAGAGCCCAGCCACCGGCTCCCGTCATGGACGCGAACGGGACCCCGGTGCCCCTCGGGCGGGCCTTCGTGGTCGTCCTGACCGGTGAGCACGAGGCTGTCCGACCCGGGAAGCGGCCCGAGGCTCTCCGCGTCCTCCAGCAGCCAGGGTTCGAGCGCGCCGTCGTCCGGTACCAGCCACGCCCTGCTGCCCACCCACCTCCGCACGTCGTCGTCCTGCGGAACCCAGCCGAACAGTTCGTACGTCCCGCGCCGAGGCTCGCCGAACAGCCCGTCCAGCGCCTCGCACACACCCCAGACGTCGCCATGGTGGGTATCCGTGAGCGCGTACCTCTCGCGCCCTCGATGGTCCCTTTCTCCGTGCACCGAGGAATCATGCCCGCACCGGGACTTGTCGGCGAAGTCCATTTCCTACGATGGACCGAGGTGACTCAAGGCCGTGCACTCCAGCGGGCGTGGTGACCCGAGCCGGCGGGGACGAGCGATGGGCCTGCAGGCCGGACGGTTACAGGCGGAGGACGAGGTCCGACAGCACGGCGAGCGGCAGCGCCGGGTTGGCCGCCGCCGCTTCCACCACCTGCCGGTCGGCGTCGGTGAGCAGGTCCACGACGACCGGTGGTGGGAGGGCCGGATGGCCGGCCGCTATGGGTCTCGCCTGCCTGTCCGCCAGACAGACGAGCAGCACTCGGACCGTCGCGTTCCGGTGCCGGGCAATCTCGCGGAATGCCTTCTGCGCCGGCGGTTCGTGCCGGGTCAGGTACTCCAGCAGTGCCGGACTCGCGTCCGGGTTCGTCGCCACCTTGGCCAGGAACCGGACTCCGTGGCGGTCCACCATGGCCCGCAACCGAGCTTCGGTGAGGCCCGGGTGCGGAGCGACAGATTTGGCTGCTTTCGCGTCGGGGTCGTCGGCCAGCGCGTCGCGGATCTCCGGTGGCAGGTCGCGTCGTTGCCCCACGAGCATGCGCACGGCCGGGTCCGGTGACTGGGCCAGCTGCCGAACCTCACCGGGCGACGCGGCAGCGATCCGTGGCAGCAGAGTGGCGCCGATCCTGGCGTCGTCGGCCAGGTGGACGAGTACGTCGAGCGGCACCTTCGGGTTGCCCGCGAGCCTACGCCGCACGTCGTGGCCGCGGTCGTCGGCCAGGGTGTGCATCAGGGCGGCGTCGATCGCGGGGTTCCCGGCGAGGTCGGCCCGGACACCGGGAACAGGGTCTGCGGCCAGGCGTTGGTACACCTCCTCAAGGCCCTTCACGGGCCGTCGCTCAGGGTGCACATGGCTGACGTTCTGAACCTCGACGTAAGCGATCCTGCGCCCTTCGGCCGTCTCGATCAAGGTGAAGGGACCGGCCATTCCAGCATTCTCCTCGCTGTCCAGCGGCATGACCTGGATCTCAACCGTCGGCTTCCGCCCGGCCAGCAGAATCTGTTCCAACTGGCCACGCAACACGTCCCGGCCGCCGATCGGCCTTCGCAGCACGGACTCGTCGATGACGAAGCTCATCAGCGGCTGAGGGCTCCTGCCGTAGACCTCTTGACGCGCCAGGCGTGCCGCGACCCGTTGGGCAATGGCGTCCTCGTCGAGCGGCGGACGCATCATGCCGAACACCGCCCGCGCGTACTCCTCCGTCTGCAGCAGCCCTGGCACCGCCTGATTCGCGTACCCGTGCAGTTCGACCGCTTCCGCCTCCAGTCGCGCCGCGTCCCGGAAGAACGCCGGATACTGCGCCCGCGCGACCTCCTCCTTCATCTCCTGGAGGACACCGCCCGCGTCCAGGAGTTCGTCCGCCTGGTCGATGGACTTCGGCGGCGGGATCCGGCGGCCCTGTTCGTACGCGGCGATCGTCGAGGCCGAGTAGCCCGTCGTCGAACCGAACTCATGCCGCTCCAGGCCCGCCCGGACCCGGAACCGCTTCAGCTGCCGCCCCAGGACACGCAGGATGCCGGAGTCCGCCCCCTCGTCCCGTTCGCCTTCTTCCGTACCGAACTCTTCTGCAGCCCGTCCCTTCAGTTCGCTCATGTGCATCACCGCCTCTCCCGTCAACGCGGCTCCGCGTCGAAGCGACACGCTCCGCCCCGCCCACATGCACCGACGGGCGACGTACAGCGAGCAGACGTGTGCGCGCCGTTCGCCTCGTCGCGCGAGCACTCGTCGCATCCGACTTGATAGGCAAGTCGTTACTTGCCTATTGTGGCCGGCATGGCGGAGGACGTCTTCAAGGCGTTGGCCGACCCGACCCGGCGGCGCATCCTCGACGAGCTGGCGGAACGGGACGGCCAGACGCTGTTCGAGATATGCACGCGACTGGTGACCAAGCACGGCCTGGGGCTGTCCCGCCAGGCCGTCAGCCAGCACCTGGCCGTACTGGAATCCGCGGGACTGGTCCACGTGCGGCGCCAGGGCCGCTACAAGTTCCACGACCTGAACACCGGGCCCCTCGAGCACATCACGGCCCGGTGGCTCAGGCCCGACAGACCGGAGAGCACGCCATGAGGATCCATCTGACCAGCGCCTTCGTCGACGACCAGGAGAAGGCCCTGCGCTTCTACACCGAGGTGCTGGGCTTCGTGAAGAAGCACGACCTCCCGCTGGGCGAGGACCGGTGGCTGACCGTCGTCTCGGCGGAGAATCCCGACGGAACCGAGCTGCTGCTCGAGCCTTCCCGTCATCCCGTCGTGGCGGCGTACAAGACGGGGCTGGCCGAGGACGGCATCCCGGCCCTCTCCTTCGCCGTGGACGACGTAAACGCGGAGTTCGACCGGCTGCGCGGGCTGGGGGTCCAGTTCACCCAGGAGCCGCTGGAAATGGGCCAGGTCACCACTGCGGTCCTGGACGACACCTGCGGCAACCTGGTCCAGATCGTGCAGAGCAAGTAGGAGCTTGGGGGAAGGCCGACGGCGCGTTCTCCCTCCCCGAGCCGCATCGCCTCAGGCCGCGCCCTCCCACACGCGCCGCAGGAAGGCGGAGGCGTCCGTCAGTTCCGGAAGGCTGATGCCGTGGCCCTGGCCCGGGTAGCGGCGTTCCTCGAGACGGGCGTCGGAGTCCTCGCGGAGCCAGGTGCCCGTCCTGGTGACGAGGTCGGCGGGGATCACCTGGTCGGCGACGTCCCGGCCCCAGAAGACCGGCACTCCGGCCAGGCGGCCCCGTTCCTCGGGCAGACCCGCGTCCCACGGCAGGGTGCCGGACAGGAGGACGGCGGCGGCGAACCGCTCCGGGCGGGCGAGCAGCAGGCCGCCCGCCATGGCCATGCCGCCGGAGAAGCCCAGGAGCGAGACCGACGTGTGACCGGCGGCCTCGGTGTCGAGCCAGTCGAAGAGCCAGTCGGCCGTGGCCGCGAGGGAGTCGGGCAGCGGGCGCCCGACGCCCCGGTTGGCGAACCACGCGTATCCGCCGCCCTCGGCCAGCGGGGCGCGCGCGAAGGCCACCGTGGCGTCCTGCGGCAGATGCGGCGCGAGCTGCGCGAACGACACCTCATCCGCTCCCCGCCCGTGCAGGGCGACGACCAGCGGCGTACCGGGCCTGCGGTCGGGTTCGACGGACCAGGCGACCGTGGGGGCGGCGGTGTACGGCATGGCTACGGCACTCCTCGGGCGGTGCGGGACGGACAAGGGACGGACAAAAGGACGGACCAGGGTGCGAGCGGACGCGGACGTGCGTTTCGGCTCGCGGCCGGGCACGGTCGAGCGTACCCCTACTGCTTGAAAGTTGAAGCAAGAGCGTTCGTGGTTTAGCTTGAAGGTTCAAGTTTGCCGGGACGGGTCGCCGCTCAGTGACGCGCGGCGCCTCCCACCGTCTTCGCCGTCCCCTTTCGAGGAGTCCCCCCATGGCCAGTGCCACCACCCTGTCCCGCCCAGCGGCCGCCTCCGGTCAGGACGCCCCCGCCGTCCCCGCCCGCGCCTACGACGTCGGGCTGCTGGTGTTGCGTCTCGCGCTCGGTCTGACGATGGCCGCGCACGGCGCGCAGAAGCTGTTCGGCTGGTTCGGCGGGGGCGGTGTCGAGGGCACCGGCATGTTCTTCGAGTCCCTCGGCTACCCCTCGCCCGAGGCGTTCGCCGTCGTGGCCGGGCTCGCCGAGACCCTCGGCGGACTCGGCCTCGCGCTCGGTCTGCTCACCCCGCTCGCCGCCGCGGCCGTCGCCGGCACGATGGTCAACGCGATCGCCGTGAAGTGGGGCGGCGGCTTCTTCGCCCCGGAGGGTGTGGAGTACGAGCTCGTCCTCACCCTGGCCGCGGTGGCGCTCGCCCTGACCGGCCCGGGCCGGATCGCCGTGGACCGGCTGCTGCCCCGGCTGCGCTCGCACCGCCTCGAGTACGGCGTCGCCGCGGTCGTGCTCGGCGCCGTGGTGGCCGGCGTCACCCTGCTGCTGCGTCACTGAGTCACGGCAGGCGGTTTCCCGGCCGGTGCCGGGTGTGGGCCGCCGTCCCCGGGACGGCGCCCCACACCCGGGCGCTGCCGGTTCGCTACCGCTGCTTGATCCGCAGGAACGTCACGGAGTTCTCCGGGAACGTGTACGTGAATCCGCCGGACACGCCCCGGAGCGTGGACGTCACCGGGGTCACCGGTGTGTCCGTCTCGGTGTTCACCGCGTCCGCGTCGGCGGCCAGGGTGGTCACCCGGGCGGTGGAGGCGGTCCTCGCGCCGCCGAGGTCGATCGCCGTGCGGGCCTCGGCCGGCTGGGCGTTGACGACCTTGACGATCAGGTCACCGGTGCGGTCGTCCTCGGTGACGACCTGGCGGAACGGCTCGGCCGGCTTGTCGTCGATGAAGCCGCCCCACTCCTGTCCGTCGAGAGAGGGTCACCTGGCGGCCGCGCACCTTGACGTCGATGTCGTAGGCGCGGCCCGTCTCGATCGATCCGGCCTGGGAGAGCAGCGTCGACTTGCCGCCGACCACCCCTGTTCCGCGGACCTCTACCGGGGCGAGTTCACCGTCCGCGACGAGGACCGCTGGCGGACTGTCTGGCGGGTGCGCGGCCCGGCCAAGGACCTGGAGCTCGACACCGGTTATGTCCGCGCGGGCTGACGGCCGCCTCCCGAGGGCGGCGAACGGCTATATCCGCGTCGTCCGGGTGGAGACCCCTTCGATGCGCAGGCTCCAGCGGCCGGCCCGTCCCGTGACGCTCACCCGTGACAACGAGCGGACGTCGATGTTCCAGTAGGTCGCGGGCGGCGCCTTCAACGCGTACACCAGTGCGGCGCGGATGACGGACGGTTCGGCCACCGCGACGACCCGGCAGTGGTCCTCGGCCGGCCGGGTGTCGAGCCAGCCGCCGACGCGGGTGATGAAGTCCAGGAGCGACTCTCCGCCGTGCGGGGTGGCGCGCGGGTCGGCGAGCCAGGCGTCCACGGCCTCCGGTTCGCGGGCCATGGCCTCCCCCAGGGTCAGCCCGCGCCAGCGGCCCATGCCGCAGTCGCGCAGGGCGAGCTGGACCAGCGGGGTGTAGCCGAGTCCGTCACCGGTGGCACGGCTGCGCGGGTTCGGTGAGCAGTAGCGCAGATCGGCGGCGGCGAGCGGGAGCAGCTCACGGGCCACCCGCTGCACGTCGCTCCACCCGGCCTGATCCAGCGGCCGGTCGTCCTCGAAACGCTCGGTCAGTCGCGAGAGGCTTCCCGCTGCGGCAACGAACGTGACCCGAAGTGCCATGCCGCGATGGTCAGTCCCTGAAGTGTACAAATCAAGGGGTACGGCCGGGGCGTTACCTGGAGTCCATCAGGTTGTACGGCCTCGGTCCGGACCTGCCGGACAAGTCATGCGCAGTGCCGGCGCCCCTGCCCCGCCTGTCCGAGCACTTCGTCGCAGGCGGTACGCAGGCGCCGTACGCCCTCCGTGATCTCCCCGGCACCCGCGACCGCCGCGAAGCTCAGCCGCAGGTGGGCGGCCGGGGGCTCGGCACTGAAGTAGGGGCGGCCCGGGGTGACGGCGACGCCGGCGCGCAGGGCCGCCGCGGTCAGGGCGGACTCGGCGATGCCGTCGGGCAGGCGCAGCCACAGGTGGTAGCCGCCGGCCGGGATGTGCGGCAGGGCGAGTTCGGGCAGCCGGAGCCGGAGCGCGGCGGTCATCGTGTCGCGGCGGGCTCTCAGCTCGGCGGAGACCGTCCGCAGGTGGCGCGGCCAGGCGGGCGAGCCGACGAGTTCCAGTGCGGCCTCCTGGAGGGGCCGGGGGACGAAGAAGGTGTCGACGATCTGGATGGCGCGCAGCCGCTCCAGCACCGGGCCGTGCGCGACGAGGGCGCTCACCCGGAAGCTCGGCGAGGTCGCCTTGGTGAGCGAGCAGACGTGGACGACGACGCCGTCGGGGTCGTCGGCGGCCAGCGGGCGGGGCAGGGGGCCCGCGTCCTCGTGGACCAGGCGCCGGACGAAGTCGTCCTCGACGACGAACGCGCCCGCCTCGCGCGCGATGCGCAGCACCTCGCCGCGCCGTTCGGGGGCGAGGACGGCGCCGGTGGGATTCTGGAACAGGGGCTGGCAGACGAGGACCCGGGCGCCGGTGGCCCGGAAGGCGTCGGCGAGCAGCTCCGGCCGCATTCCGTCCGCGTCCACCGGCACGGGCACCGGACGCAGTCCGGCGGCGCGGGCGACGGCCAGCATGCCGGGGTAGGTGGGCGACTCCACGAGGACGGGGGCGCCGGGCGGGGCGAGCGCGCGCAGGGCGGTGGTCAGCGCGGACTGGCCGCCCGCGGTGATCAGCACCCCCGCCGCGGTGACCGCGCCTCCGACGCTGCGCGCGAACCACTCGCGCAGCTCCACCAGTCCTTCCACGGGCGGTCTCCCCCAGGCTCCCGGCCGGCGCCCGGCCCGGGACAGTGCGGCCGCCATCGCGCGCTCCGGCTGCAGCGAGGGGTGCAGATAGCCGCCGTTGAACTCGATCACGCCGGGCGCCGGGGCGGCGAGCGAGGCCAGGACGCCGGAGGCGTCGACCGAGCGCGGGGCGAGATCGGCGGCACCGTCGGCGCTGAGCGCGACCTCCTGCCAGGAGGTGTCACCGGCCGTGGGGGCCGAGGACGCGGGCCGGGCGGCCCGGAACGCGCCGGCGCCGGGCCGGGTCACCACCAACCCCTCGGCGGCGAGCTGGGCCAGCGCCCGCGAGACGGTCACGGGGCTCACCCGGAACCGCTCCACAAGCGCCCGGCTCGACGGGAGCTTTCCACCCGGCGAGTAGCGGTCCAGCTCCTGTCGCAGCCGATCCGCCAAATCGGCAACGCTGCTACGCTCATACATGAGAACAGAGAGTAGCGCTACTACCGCGAACCCGATAGCGGTCCCCGCCCGCCGGGACCGCGCCGGCTTCGGCACCCTGCAGGCCGCCCTCGGCGTCATCGCCTTCTCGCTCACCTTCCCGGCCACCGCCTGGGGGCTGGAGGGGTTCGGCCCCTGGTCCCTGGTGGCCGTGCGCTGCGTGCTGGCGGGGCTGATCGCGGGCGGCTGCCTGCTCGCGGTGGGGACGCGGGCGGGGGCCCTGGAGGCGGGAGCGGCAGGTGTTCCGGTGCGTTCCCGGAAGGGCCTGGCGCGGTGGCGCGGTGTGCCGCTGCCCGCCCGCCGGCACTGGCCGGGGCTCGCGGTGGTCGCCGCCGGGGTCGTCCTCGGGTTCCCGCTGCTGACCACGCTGGCCCTGCAGACGTCGACCACCGCGCACGCGGCCGTCGTGGTCGGCCTGCTCCCGCTCACCACCGCACTGTTCTCCGCCCTGCGCGTCGGCTCCCGCCCTTCGCGCACTTTCTGGGCGGCGGCCCTCGCGGGTGCCGCCGCGGTGGCGGTCTTCACGGTGCGGCAGAGCGGCGGCGCGCTGACCACGGCCGATCTGTATCTCTTCGCGGCGCTGGTGGTGTGCGCGGCCGGGTACACGGAGGGCGGCAGGCTGGCCCGGGTGATGCCGGGCCGGCAGGTGATCAGCTGGGCGCTGGTGCTGTGCCTGCCGCTCGCCGTACCGGCCGCCGCCCTCGCGCTGGCCGTCGAGCCGGTGCGGCTGACCGCGCACAGCGTGGCCGGAGTGCTGTGGGTGGCGGCGGGGTCCCAGTTCCTGGGGCTGGTCGTCTGGTACCGGGGCATGGCGGCGATCGGCATCCCCCGGGCCAGCCAGCTCCAGCTCGCCCAGCCGCTGCTCACCCTGGTGTGGTCGGTGCTTCTCCTGGGCGAGCACCTGACAGCGGCGGCCCCGCTGACGGCGGCGGCGGTACTGGTGTGCATCGCCGTCACGCAGCGGGCACGCGGCTGACGGACCGTACGGACACACGTGCCCACGACGGCGGCCCTGCCGACCACCGCCCGAGGCGCCCAACATCGGGGCGCCCGGCACGCGCCCTGCCGGACTACCCGCTCCGCCGTAGACTCGGAGCCACGGACCGCTGCTCCCGCACATGGTGAGGAGACCCCGATGCGCGCAACTGTGGGCGACCGGCTTGTCCAGCACGGCAGGGTGGTCGGTCAGCACGACAAGGTCGCCGAGATCGTCGAAGTGATGGGCCCGAAGGGCGATCCGCCCTACCGCGTCCGCTTCGAGGACGGGCACGAGGCCGTGTGCTCCCCCGGCCCCGATTCCGAGATCCGGCACAGGAATCATCAGCACTAGCTGTATGGATCCCGAGCGTTGTCAACGCCGGCCGGGCTCCCTGACCCGGCCGGTCCAAGTGAAAGCCCCTGGGTCAACGATCAGCCTTCGACTCTTCGGCTCGTCGGACCGGGGAGGGCGTCGGCTGCCCGTAGTGGTCGGCGACCACCCGGGCCATCGCGCCGGCCGGGTCGGCGGCCACCTCCCGGGCGGCGAAGAAGACGTGCCCACGCGCCTGCGGGTACGACGCCGCGAGCGTGAGGTGCCGGGAAAGTTCGGCCGGGTCCTGCCAGGCCGCAGGCTGCGCCGGGTCGCCCGCCTTGTAGAGGGCTTCGCCGATGTAGAGCTGTACGTCAGTGCCACGAACGACCTCTGACCACCACGGCACGAGGACTGAATAATTTGCCGGAACCTGCTGGTCAAGCGGTTGCGCCAACCAATATAGCTGCGGACAGATGTAGTCGATCCAGTTCTCCCTCACCCACCGGCGGGTGTCCGCATGCAGGTCGTCGTAGGTCTGCACGCCCGCCCTGGTGTCGGAGCCGAGGGGGTCGGTGCCGGCGTTGCGCCAGACCCCGAAGGGGCTGATGCCGAAGCGGGTGTCGGGTCTGGTCTCCTTGATCCGGGCCGCCGTCTCGCGCACCAGCCGGTCGATGTTGTCCCGCCGCCAGGCCGCCCGGTCGGGGAAGGCACCGCCGTGGGTGTCGTAGGCGGTGTCGTCGTCGAAGGTCTCGCCCGCCACGGGGTAGGGGTAGAAGTAGTCGTCGAAGTGGACCGCGTCGACGGGATAGCGGCGCACCGCGTCGAGCATCGCGTCCTCGACGAAGGCGCGGACCTCGAGCAGGCCGGGGTTGTAGTAGAGCTTCCCCCCGTACGGGACCACCCAGCCGGGGTTCTCGCGGGCCGGGTGGGTGGCGGCGAGCCGGCTGGGGTCGGCGTGCGCGGCGACCCGGTACGGGTTGAACCAGGCGTGCAGTTCCAGGCCGCGGGCGTGGGCCTCGGTGACGGCGGTGCCGAGCGGGTCCCAGCCGGGGTCCACGCCCTGGGTGCCGGTGAGACAGGAGGACCAGGGTTCGTACGGGGACGGCCACAGGGCGTCGGCCGTGGGCCGCACCTGGAAGATCACGGTGTTGAGCCGGTTGCGGACGGCCGCGTCGAGGTGGGCGATCAGCTCGGCCCGCTGCTCGGCGGCGCTCAGCCCCGGGCGGGACGGCCAGTCCCGGTTGGCCACGGTCGCCAGCCACACGCCCCGCATCTCACCGGCAGCCGCGCCCCGGCCCCCCGCCGCGCCCGACGGCCCGGACATCGGCCGTCCCGGGGCAGCCGCCGCGGCCGTCATCATCGTCACCGCCGACAGCGCCGCCGCCGCGAATGCCCTGCGTGACACTCGTCCCATTTCGCACCCGTCACAAAAGCCGCGATCCGCCCGGCCGCGGACCGCTCCGGGCCCCAGGATGCCCGACCCCCGCGATCGATCATCGATACTTCCGGGTAACGTGCACGGACGGAGCAGGCGGCCGGAACCCGGCGATCCTGCCAGGAGTCGTAGACAGCGCAGGCCAGAAGGACCCGAGCCGCGCCCAGGAAGCGAAAGGGACGATGTGACCGACATCGAACGCGTCGGAGTGGTGGGCTGCGGCCAGATGGGCGCGGGGATCGCCGAGGTGTGCGCCCGCGCCGGACTGGACGTGCGAGTCGCCGAGACCACCGGTGAGGCCCTGGAGATCGGCCGTACCCGGCTGTACAACTCCCTGACGAAGGCGGCCGAGCGCGGCAAGATCACGGCGGAGGAGCTGGAGGCCACCCAGGCCCGGCTGAGCTTCACCACGGACCTGGGCGAGTTCGCGGACCGCGACCTGGTGATCGAGGCCGTCGTCGAGAACGAGCAGGTCAAGACGGAGATCTTCCGGGTGCTCGACCAGGTGGTGACGCGGCCGGACGCGATCCTGGCCTCCAACACCTCCTCGATTCCCCTGGTGAAGCTGGCGGTCGCCACCTCGCGGCCGGACCACGTCATCGGCATCCACTTCTTCAACCCGGCCCCCGTGCAGAAGCTGGTCGAGCTGATCCCGGCGCTCACCACCTCCGAGGGCACGATCAGCCGGGCGCAGCTCTTCGCCGAGAAGGTGCTGGGCAAGCACGCGATCCACGCCCAGGACCGTTCCGGGTTCGTGGTGAACGCGCTGCTGATCCCGTACCTGCTCTCCGCGATCCGGATGTTCGAGTCGGGCATCGCCAGCCGCGAGGACATCGACAACGGCATGGAGATGGGCTGCGCCCACCCGATGGGCCCGCTGAAGCTGTCCGACCTGATCGGCCTGGACACGGTGGCCTCGGTCGCGTACTCGATGTACGAGGAGTACAAGGAGCCGCTGTACGCCGCTCCCCCGCTGCTCCAGCGCATGGTCGACGCGGGCCGTCTGGGCCGCAAGAGCGGCTCCGGCTTCTACAGCTACGGCTGAGTCAATCACCCATGACGGGGAATTGATGTCCCGTCATGTTCACCGACCGTCGCATTCCGGCCATGCGAAGGGGCCCGGCACACCTGAACCGCAAAGGGTGCCGGGCTCGCGGCGTTCACACGCCGTGTGCGCGCCGGGCCCGCATATGCCTCCCGCACACTCTTACTCCGCGCCCACCAGGGGAGTTGACTCTCCCTCCGTGGACATGAAACGAGAAGGATTACGGAGAGGAGCGGACTTGTGACCGCCGATCCCGAACAGCCCGCCGTCCAGGGTGAGGTCGCAGAGTTACGGCGCCGCCTCGATGTGGCATACGCCCGCGTCGAAGGCGGACTGGCGCTGCTCAGCCATCGCACCGAGGAGGCGGCCAGGGAGCTGGACGAGCTGAACACCCGGATCGTCACCCTGGAGCACGCCCGCTGGCCGCTCCAGGCGGTCGCGGCCGTCACGGCCGTGGGCGCGCTCGTCGTGACGGCCTGGCAGGCGTTCGGCCGCTGACGCACGCACCCGGGCCGGACGGCCGACGGCTGCGGAGGGGTCAGGGCATGGCGTCCTGCCCCAGCCTGAGATGGTGCAACAGGAGTAACGCGGCTGCCATGTTGGCGGCCGGGACCTCACCGCGGGCGACCAGGTCGGGGACCACCTTGAGCGGCACCCACTCCCGGCGGTCCGACTCGAAGTCGTCCACCGGATGTCCGAGGTACTCGCCCTCGTCGGCCCAGTAGATGTGATGCCGGGCGTCGGTGAGCCCGTTGGACGGCTCCACGCTCATGAGATGGCGCAGGGGCCCCGGCCGCCAGCCGGTCTCCTCCTCCAACTCCCTGGCCGCCGCCCGGACGACATCCTCGCCGTCCTCGACGACTCCGGCGGCGAGTTCCCACCCCCAGCTGTCGGTGATGAAGCGGTGACGCCACAGGAGGAGGACCTCGTTGGCGTCGTTCACCACCGTGGCCACGGCGACGGGCCGCAGCCGGATGAGGAAGTGGTCGAGATGCCGGCCGTCCGGCAGCTCGACATCCGCGAGATTGACACTGAACCAGCGGTTCGCATACACGGTTTGCTCGTTCTTGTTCGCCCACTGCACGGTTATGCCACCTTTCATTCGACAGGTGGCAATATCGCAGCAGCGACGGTTCAGCAGCAGGCGCACAGGAGGCCGCCGGCGGCGCAGTGGACGGCGCGGCACGGCGCACGGCCGCACGGCGCGGACATCCGGGGCCCCTGCCCTTCCACCCCCTCCGCGCCGCGGCGCCTACAGCGGTACGCGCAGTGCCCCGTCGATGAGTTCGGCCGCCTCGGCGGTACCTTCGCAGCCGTTGCGCACCAGGTGATCGCGCACGGCCCGGAGTCTGTCGCGCAGCCGTTGCGACTCCATTCCCCGGGCCTGTTCGGCCATCTGCACGGCGATGGCGACCGCTTTGTCGGCGTTGCCCTGCCGCAGTTCGACGGTGCTCAACATGGCGAGGCGGTGCACCCGGCCCCGGTCGTGCGCGGGGTTGTCGACGGCGGCGGCCGCGTGCTCACCCGCCGCCGCCAGCTCGCCGAGACTGAGCAGGGCCTCCGCCACCTGCACGTTGACCAGGCCGGGCTGGACATAGCCGGTCTCGTCGGGTTCGCGGCCGCGCCGGATGCGCTCGGCGGCCTGTTCGGCACGCCGGATGCGGGACAGCGCGCCGGTGCCGTCGCCGAGGTGTGCGTACGCCTTGGCCTGCATCGCGTACAGGTCGGAGGCGAGCGCCGGCGTGATGTGCTTGCCGGCGGCACGGAGCGCGGCCTCCGCGAAGGCGACGGCCTGCCGGTACTCCCGCATGAACAGCGACTGGTTGACGAGGAGCGCGATCACATACGCGCCAAGGCCCCGGTCACCGCTGGCCTTTGCCAGCCGGAGCGCCTGGTGGAAGTACCGCTGGGCGAGGCCGTGGGCATCGGAGTCGTACGCGCAGATCCCGGCGACGGCCACCAACCCTCCCGTGGCCCGGTGCAGTTGACGGCCCATGGCGTCGGTGTAGCCGCCCCGGAGCAGGGGGGCGGCCTCGGCGTTGAGGAAGCCGACGATGCGGTCACGGGTCGCGACGCCGCCGGCCTTGCGATACATCTGCTCGTAGTGGCCGCGGGCGGCGCGCAGCATGTCCAGGTCGCCGGGGGTGACCCGGTGACGGCCGCCGCGCGAGACATCGACGTCCTCGGGCGGGTTCTCCCACTCCCAGACGGGCATCACGGCGGGGGTCCCGGTGACCGCGGGCGCGCCCAGTATGTGCGGGCGCCGCTGCTGGTCGGAGCGCCACAGCGCGGTGGCCCGCTCGACGAAACCGGAGAGTGTGCCGGTGTGCGGGACGGAGGGTTCGCCGGGGACGCCGGGGACGCCGAGGCCGATGTCGTCGAGGGTGACCGGGCGGTGCAGCCGGCCCGCCAGCACCTCGCAGATCAGGTCGGGTACCTGGCCCCGGGGCCGCTGCCCCTTCAACCAGCGTGCCACGGCGGTGTGTTCGTATCTGAGGGACAGGCCGCGCGCCCGGCCGGCCTGGTTGACGTGCGCGGCCAGGCCGGCGTGCGAGATACCGGCCTCGTCCAGGACCGCGTCGAGCAGAGTGTTGGGCTGCATGAGGCCCCCCGGGGGATCGGTGCCGACAGAGTAGTGGCTGGGCTTTCACACGGGGTGCGAACGGAGCGCTCGCATCCGCAGGGTGTGCACGCTGTCGCGGAGAGTTGCCGACCAGTTGACTGAGGTGCCTCGAAAGAGGCCGGCCGGGCCGCCGGCTCCCCCTCGTACAGTGCGGCGGCCCGCTTCCACGCCGTCCGCCCGGCTGCCTGCCCGACACTCCGTGGCGGGGCGGACGGCACCGCCGGCCCTGACGATCACGTCAGGCGACCGGTCACGCCGGGTGCTGCAGTGGGCTCGTCGGGGAGAGGTCCGTCGTGCCGGACCGCGCGGTGCCCCCCGGCCCCGAAGGGGCCCGGGGGAACGGGCGCTCGTTCCTGAGGATCAGCAGGGCGACGTCGTCCTGGGGCGGGCCACCGGTGTGGTGGACCAGCGCCGTGAGGATCGTCCGCAGGACGGCCTGCGGTGTGGGCGCAGCCTCGCGAGAGGCCGAGGCGAGCACCTCGGACAGCGGAAAGAAGCGGCCGTCGGCGTCCCGTGCGTCCTCGACTCCGTCCGTGTGCAGGACGAGCGTGTCGCCGGGCAGCAGCGGGTCGCAGGGAACGACGGGGAGTTCGGCGGGCAGCGGAAACGGGCCGAGCGGCGGGAGCGGGTCCGTGCGGGCGAGCGGTTCGGCCCGTGGACCGCTCAGCAGATGGGGCCAGGGGTGCCCGCAGTTCAGGGCCCGCATCTCCCCGTCGGGGAGGATCTCCAGCAGCAGTACGGTGACGAACTCCTCGGCGGTCCGGAAGACGTGGCCGGCGCCCGCCGACAGGCGCTCGGCACGCGCCCGCTCCCGCAGGTGCCGGTCCATCGCCCGCTCCAGCCGGCGCAGGACTCCGGCCAGGTCGGGCTCGTCGTGCGCGGCCTCGCGGAAGCCGGCGAGAACGGCGCTGACGGTGGGGACGGCTCCGAGCCCATGTCCGCGGACGTCGCCGATGACCGCCCGTACGCCGTACTCGGTGACGACCACCTCATACAGATCGCCGCCGATCCGGGCGCCCCGGTCGGCGGACAGCTGGACGGCGGCGACGGTCAGCCCGTCGACGCGGGGAGGCGGCCGCAGCATCCGCTGCGCGGTGCGGGTGATCGTGCGACTGCGCCGCACCTCCCGCAGCAGGCTCCGCCCGACGTGCAGGGCCAGTCCGGTACCGAGAGCGCCGAGGACCGTGGGCGGCAGCCCGCGGGCGAGCGCCCGGCGCAGCAGCGGGCAGTGGTCGGGTCCCCATGAGACGGCCGGTCCCCATGAGCTGGTCCTGGACCGCCCTGTGCGGGGCGCCCCACCCTTGAAGCGGATCATGCCGATGGCCCCCCATTTTGGCCCGGACAGCGCAGATCGGCCTCGAAAGGCCGGTCCGATTCTGTCGACCGGATCACCCGATCCGGACGTATCGCCCGGAAATGTCACCCGAACGAGTGAGGTAACCGGGGGAAGCGAAGGTGCGTGGGACTCATACGGTCCTGGGGGACGACCGAGCCTTGCCCGGCGGCAGCGTCGGAGGCGGCCGGCGGGGCCTGTCCAGCGGCGGTGAGCGACGGCTGCCGTGTCCCCCGGCGCGACGGAGGCCCCGGCACAGGGCGGACCTTGCTCGCAGCGGCCCGGGGCCCTGCGGCCGCCCGGTGTCTTTGGCGTGATCTGCCGGACGGGCCCCCATGGCTCACGGGGACCGCGTGACCGGCCACGGCACGAACGAGCCGTGGCCGGCGGACACGCGGTCCCCGAAAAACGCCGTAGGCCCCGAGGAGCCCTCCGGCCCGGAGGGCGTCAGCCCCGGAGGACCGCCCCGGTGCGCTCGCCCGCGAGGGCGACCGCCGATTCTCGGGCCGCGGACGCCTCGTCGACCGTCAGCGTGCGGTCGGGCGCGCGGAACCGCAGCGCGTACGCCAGGGACTTGTGGCCCTCGCCCAACTGCTCGGCGTTCTCGTACACGTCGAACAGGCGGAGGGACTCCAGCAGTTCACCGGCGCCCTCGCGCAGGGCCGCCTCGACGTCCGCGGCCGGCACGGAGCCGTCGACGACCAGGGCGACGTCCTGCGTGGCGACCGGGAAGGTGGAGATGCCCGGCGCCTGCGGGGTGCCTTCGCCGGCCTGCTCCAGGATGTCCAGGTCGAGCTCCATCGCGCAGGTGCGCGCGGGCAGGCCCAGGTTCTTCACCACACGCGGATGCAGCTCACCGGCGTGGCCGATGACCCGCTCGGTGCCGTCGACGGTGACCGCCAGTTCGGCGCAGCG
Organism: Streptomyces chlorus; assembly: GCF_042655885.1. Taxonomy (NCBI): domain Bacteria; kingdom Bacillati; phylum Actinomycetota; class Actinomycetes; order Kitasatosporales; family Streptomycetaceae; genus Streptomyces; species Streptomyces chlorus. Next base: position 12,094 of record NZ_JBHSOA010000024.1, on the reverse strand, counting down.
GCCCGGGTGCCACGGGCCGTACTGGCCCTGGCGGACAACGAGTTCGGCGCCCGCCTCGGCGGCGACGGTACGGGCGGCCTCGACCGCGTCGGCCCAGTCGGCCGGGCGGCCCGCGCCCCACCAGCCGGCCTGTTCGCGGGCACCGGCCAGAACCGCGGCGACGTGCCGCGGCTGGTCCGGGAGCGCCGCGTCGAGCCCGGCGAGTTCCTCGTCGGTGGGCCGCCGGTCCACGGGCATGCGGATGGCGGCCCGCTGCTCCTCGCGCGGCTTGAAGACCAGACCGGTCTCGAACAGCGCGACGTCGTGGCTGCCGCGTCCGTCGTTGCGCCGCAGCGCGCCGAGCAGGCCCGGCAGCAGCGAGGTGCGCAGCGCGGGCTCCTCGTCGTTGAGCGGGTTGGTCAGCTTCACCACCCTGCGGGCCGGGTCGTCCGCGTCCAGGCCGAGCTGGTCGAAGATCTGCTCGCCGACGAACGGGTAGTTCGGCGCCTCGACGTATCCGGCGCCGGCCAGGGCCCGGCCGGTCCGGCGGTGCAGCCGCTGCCGGGAGGTCAGCCCGCGTCCGGCGGGCGGCCGGGGCAGGGTGACGGGCAGGTTCTCGTAGCCCTCGAGCCGGATGACCTCTTCGGCCAGGTCGTTCGGGTCGGTGAGGTCGGGCCGCCAGGACGGCACGGTGACGACCAACTCGTCCTGGCCGTAGACGTCGCAGCCGACCTGCTGGAGGCGGCGTACGACGGTCTCCCGGCCGTAGGTGACGCCGGCGACCTTGTCCGGGTGGTCGGCCGGGATGGTGAGGGTGTGCGGCGCGGACGGGGCGGCGACCTCGGTGACCCCGGCCTCGGCGGTACCGCCGGCGAGCAGCACCAGCAGGTCGACGGTGCGCTGCGCGGCAGCGGCGGCGGCCTGCGGGTCGACGCCGCGCTCGAAGCGCCGGGACGCCTCGGAGGACAGCTTGTGCCGGCGGGCCGTACGGGCGACCGACACCGAATCGAAGTGCGCGGCCTCGACGACGACCTCGGAGGTCGCCTGGTCGAGGTCGTGGTCGGCGATCTCGGTGTCGGCGCCGCCCATGACACCGGCGAGCCCGATCGGGCCGCGCTCGTCGGTGATCACCAGGTCCTCGGCGTCGAGGGTGCGCCGCACCCCGTCGAGGGTGGTGAGCTTCTCGCCCTGCTCGGCCCGGCGCACGCCGATGGTGCCCTGGACCAGGGAGCGGTCGTAGGCGTGCAGCGGCTGGCCGAGCTCCAGCATCACGTAGTTGGTGACGTCGACGGCCAGGGAGACCGGGCGCATGCCGGCCTTCTGCAGCCGGCGGGTGAGCCAGATCGGGGAGCGGGCGTCGGGGCTGAGTCCGGTCACCGTGCGGGCGGTGAAGCGGTCGCAGCCGACGGGGTCCAAGACCTCGACCGGGTAGCCGTAGGCGTTCGGCCCGGGGACGTCGAGCAGGGCCGGGTCGCGCAGCGGCAGCCCGTAGGCGGTGGCGGTCTCGCGGGCCACGCCGCGCATCGACAGGCAGTAGCCGCGGTCCGGGGTGACGGCGATGTCGAGGACCTCGTCGACCAGTTCCAGCAGCTCGATGGCGTCCTTGCCGACCTCGGTCTCGGGCGGCAGCACGATGATGCCCTTGGTGCCGTCGTCGCCCATGCCCAGCTCGTCGCTGGAGCAGATCATGCCGTGCGAGACCTTGCCGTAGGTCTTGCGGGCGGCGATCGCGAAGCCGCCGGGCAGGACCGCGCCGGGGAGCACCACGACGACCTTGTCGCCGGCCGCGAAGTTGCGGGCGCCGCAGACGATCTCCTGGGGCTCGCCCGTGCCGTTGGCCTGCCCGACGTCGACGGTGCAGAAGCGGATCGGCTTCTTGAAGTCGGCCAGCTCCTCGATGGTCAGCACCTGGCCGACGACCAGGGGGCCCTTGAGGTCCACGCCGAGGTGTTCGACGCTCTCGACCTCGAGGCCGGCCGAAATGAGCTTGGCCTGCACGTCGCGGCCGGTCTCGGTGGCCGGCAGGTCGACGTACTCCCGCAGCCAGGAAAGCGGGACCCGCATCAGATCTCCATCCCGAACGGCCGGGTGAACCGGACGTCGCCCTCGACCATGTCTCGCATGTCCTCGACGTTGTGGCGGAACATCAGCATCCGCTCGATGCCGAACCCGAAGGCGAAGCCGCTGTACTTCTCGGGGTCGACGCCGCAGGCGGTCAGCACCCGCGGGTTGACCATGCCGCAGCCGCCGAGCTCGATCCAGCCCTCGGACGAGCAGGTGCGGCAGGGACGGTCGGGGTCGCCGACGGACTCGCCCTTGCAGACGTAGCAGAGCATGTCCATCTCGGCGCTCGGCTCGGTGAAGGGGAAGAAGTTCGGCCGCAGCCTGGTCTTCATGCCCTCGCCGAACAGCGACTGCACCATGTGGTCCAGGGTGCCCTTGAGATCCGCCATGGTGAGGCCCTCGTCCACGGCGAGGAGTTCCACCTGGTGGAAGACGGGGGTGTGGGTCGCGTCCAGCTCGTCGGTGCGGTAGACGCGGCCGGGGCAGATCACGTAGACCGGCAGCTCGCGGCCGAGCAGGGAGCGGATCTGCACGGGCGAGGTGTGGGTGCGCAGCACGACACCGGACTCGGTGCCGCCCTGGGGGCCCTGCACGAAGAAGGTGTCGGCCTCGCCGCGGGCCGGATGGTCCGGGCCGATGTTGAGGGCGTCGAAGTTGAACCACTCGGCCTCGACCTGGGGGCCCTCGGCGACCTCGTAGCCCATGGCCACGAAGATGTCCTCGATGCGCTCGGACAGCGTGGTCAGCGGGTGTCGGGCGCCGGACGGTACGCGGTCGTGGGGCAGGGTGACGTCGACCGCCTCCTCCACCAGGACCCGGGCGTCCCGCTCGGCCTCCAGTTCGCTCTGGCGGCCGGCGAGGGCCTTGTTCACCCCGCCGCGCGCCTGGCCCACGCGCTTGCCCGCGTCGGCCTTGGCGTGCGGGGGCAGGGCGCCGATCTCGCGGTTGGCGAGGGCCAGCGGCGAGGCGGGGCCGGTGTGGGCGACCTTGGCCTCGTGGAGGGCGTCGAGGGAGTCCGCGGCGGCGAAGGCGGCGAGCGCCTCGTCCCGCATGCGCTCGATCTCTTCCGGTTTCAACGCCTCGACCTCGACAGGGTCGTACGACTTATTGGGTGCCGACATCTCTTCCCGTACTTCCGATTGGCTGGCTGATGGTCCCCGTCACCGGCTCGTGGCCGAAGCGTCTCCGTGTGTGGGACACAAAGGTGCCAGAGGCCGAGTCTAACGGGGTGAGGGAGCGCGAATGCGCCCGTGGGGCCCTGGGTGCGCGCTAGCTGAGATACGCGGGGGCCGCCACGGGCAACGTAAATCGGAGTTCCGCGCCGCCGCCGGGGGCGCGGCCGACCGTGATGGTGCCGCCGTGGACCTCGACGATGCCCTTGACGATGTACAGCCCCAGGCCGGTGCCGCCGCGCTTGCTGCCCCGCCAGAAGCGGGTGAAGACGCGGTTCATGGATTCCTCCGGGATGCCGGGACCCTCGTCGCTCACGGTGACCGACGTGGCCGCGTGCTCGCCGTTCTCCCGGTCGCGGGGGGACGTCGAGGGCGTGATGTCGATGGTGACGGTTCCCTCGCCGTGGCGCACCGCATTTTCCAGCAGGTTGCTCAGCACCTGGTCGACCTTGTCGGGGTCGGCCCACAGGTCGGGCAGGGGGTGCTGGATCCGCAGCAGGAACCGGTCGGCGGGCTGTCCGGCAGCGACGTACGCCTGGATGTGCCGTCCGACGGCGGCTCCGATGTCGACGGGCTGGCGGCGCAGTTCGAGGCGCCCGGAGTCGATGCGGGAGATGTCGAGGAGCTCGGCGATGAGCCGGGTGACCCGGTCGGCGTCGGCGTCGACAGTCTCCAGCATGAGCCGTTTCTGCTCGTCGGTGAACCGCTCCCACTTGGCGAGCAGGGTGGCGGTGAAGCCCTTGACGGAGGTGAGCGGGGAGCGCAGTTCATGGGCGACGATGGCGATCAGTTCGGCGTGGCTGCGTTCGGTGCGGCGCCGGGCCTCGGTGTCGCGCAGCGACACGACGACGCGGTGGACCGGTCCGGTGGGCCGGGTGCGGACGTAGCGCGCGGAGACGAGGACCTCCCGGCCGCCGGGCAGCAGGAGGTTGCGCTCGGGCTGGCCGACCCGGATGGCGAGGCCGCCGTAGGGGTCGGTGAGCTGCCACCAGCGCCGGCCCTCCAGGTCCTCCAACGGCAGGGCCGCGTCGAGCCGCCCGCCGAGGGCGCGCTCGGCGGGGACGGCGGTGATGCGGGCCGCGGCCGCGTTGAAGCAGATCACCCTGCCGTGCTCGTCGGCGACGACGAGGCCGTCGGGCAGCTGGTCGGGATCGATGCCGAGCTCGGCGGGGCCGGCGGACCGGGGCGCGGGCGGGCGCGCCGCCCGAGGTGCTCCCGGTGCGCTGCTCGTGCCGATGGTCATCCCCGTACCCCACCTCTCCGTACTTCCTCGGGGTGCCCCGCGCTCAGGCGGGGTACCCCGGTCCGGTCGGAGCCGGGGAGCCTGGGGTACGGCCGAGAGCTGGGGGAGGGTCCCCGGGCAGGTCACCTTACTAGCTCTCGGTGACGGAGCGGCACCCTCCGACGGCGCGCTGTGCACGCGCCGACGCGTAGAGACATACGGCGGCAGCGGTGGCGAGGTTCAGACTTTCGGCCTTTCCGTGAATCGGAACACGGACGACGGCGTCGGTGAGGGCCCGGGTCTCCTCGGGAAGTCCCCATGCCTCGTTGCCGAAGACCCAGGCGGTGGGCCCGCCCATGGTGCCGTGGTCGAGTTCGTCGTCGAGGTCGCGGTCGCCGGCACCGTCCGCGGCGAGTACCCGTACGCCGGTGTCCCTCAGGGCGACCACGGCGCGCTCGACGGGGACGCCCACGGCGACGGGCAGGTGGAACAGCGAGCCGACGGAGGCGCGTACGGCCTTGGGGTTGTACAGGTCGACGGAGGCGTCGGTCAGGACGACGGCCTCGGCGCCGGCGGCGTCGGCGCACCGCAGGACGGTCCCGGCGTTGCCGGGGTCGCGTACGTGCGCGAGGACGGCGACGAGCCGGGGGCGGGCGGCGAGGATCTCCTCGAAGGGGGTGTCGAGGAAGCGGCACACGCCGACGAGGCCCTGCGGGGTGACGGTGGTGGAGATGTCGGCGACGACCTGCTCGTCGGCGAGGTGGATGCGGGCGCCGGCGTCCCGGGCGGCGCCGATGATGTCCGCGTACCGCTCGGCGGCCTCCGGGGTGGCGAACAGTTCGACGAGGGTGGCGGCGCCGGCGTCCCGGTGAGCGGCGGCGTCCCGGTGAGCGGCGGTGTCGCGGTGAACGGCGGCCTCCCGTACGGCCTGCGGCCCCTCGGCGAGGAACAGTCGCTCCTTGCCCCGGAAGTTCCGCTTGGCCAGCCGCCGCGCGGCCAACACGCGGGGCGAGCGGGAGGAGATCAACTCGGGGGTGGCGGGGGGCATTCGGTTCACTTTCGCTCGCAGCTTCCGCGGTGGCTCCCGCGCGGGTGCCGCGGCAGCTTCCGGACAGACTACGGACCCGCAGGCAGCGCCTGCGGGTCCGTTGGATCACGCCGGTTACAGGACCGGCGCGGCGTCACGCGGCCTTGGGCGCGTTCACGTCCGCCGGCAGCGCCTTCTGGGCGACCTCGACGAGCGCGGCGAAGGCGGTGGCGTCGTTGACGGCCAGCTCGGCCAGGATCTTGCGGTCGACCTCGACGTTCGCGGCCTTCAGACCCTGGATGAAGCGGTTGTACGTGATGCCGTTCGCGCGGGCAGCGGCGTTGATGCGCTGGATCCACAGCTGGCGGAAGTCACCCTTGCGCTTCTTGCGGTCGTTGTAGTTGTAGACCAGCGAGTGGGTGACCTGCTCCTTGGCCTTGCGGTACAGGCGCGAACGCTGACCGCGGTAACCGGAGGCCTGCTCGAGGATCGCCCGGCGCTTCTTGTGGGCGTTGACTGCCCGCTTGACGCGTGCCACTTTTTAACTCCTTGTAGCGGGGCCGCGGTTGATGGTCACGTGGCCCGAAATCGATTGAGTCCCGGTTCTGACGTGCGTACGGCGCCGGAGCGCCGGAACATCACTTGCCGAGAAGCTTCTTGATCTTCTTGGCGTCGCCCGGGGCCATCTCGGCGTTGCCGGTGAGGCGACGCGTCACACGGGACGACTTGTGCTCGAGCAGGTGGCGCTTGCCGGCGCGCTCACGGAGCACCTTGCCGGAGCCGGTGACCTTGAAGCGCTTGCTGGCACCGCTGTGCGTCTTGTTCTTCGGCATGGCGCCGTTATCTCCTCGTCGGTGGCGCTCCGGTGCCCGGTCACGAAAACCGGGCACGGTGGAGCGTCGTACTTGTTTCGGTTATGTCCTTAAGGGCCGGCGGGCCCCGAGGTCATGTGGTCACGCGTCGGCGGGAGCCTCAGCCTGAACTTCGGCCGACGCCTCGACGTCCTCCGACTGCTTGGCATCCTCCGACTGCTCGTCGGCCTCCGACTGCTCGTCGGCCTCCGCGACGTTCTGCGAGCGGCCGGGGTGGGCCTTCGCGTCCGCCTTGCGGGCTTCCTGCGCCTGGCGGGCCTCGGCCATCGCCTCGGTCTTCTTCTTGTGCGGACCGAGAACCATGATCATGTTCCGGCCGTCCTGCTTCGGGTTCGACTCGATGAACCCGAGGTCCTGGACGTCCTCCGCGAGCCGCTGCAGCAGGCGGTAGCCCAGCTCGGGCCGGGACTGCTCGCGACCACGGAACATGATCGTGATCTTGACCTTGTCGCCCTGCTTGAGGAACCGGACGACGTGACCCTTCTTGGTGTCGTAGTCGTGCGGGTCGATCTTCGGCCGGAGCTTCATTTCCTTGATGACCGTGTGCGCCTGGTTCTTGCGCGCCTCACGGGCCTTCATGGCCGACTCGTACTTGAACTTCCCGTAGTCCATGAGCTTGCACACGGGCGGGCGGGCAGTCTCCGCGACCTCGACCAGGTCCAGGTCGTACTCCTGCGCAAGCTCCAGTGCCTTGGCCAGCGGGACAATGCCCACCTGCTCGCCACTGGGACCGACAAGTCGCACCTCGGGAACGCGAATCCGGTCGTTGATACGGGGTTCGGCGCTGATGGATCCTCCTCGATAGCACCACGCGACGGTCTGGCGGACAGCCGCGTAACGTCTGTGTTCGTTAGACCTAACCGCGCCGAAGCAACAAAAATGCCCCGGACGATCACAGGCGGGGCTCCTCGAACTACCGGAGCACCGCCGCGGTCATCGCGGGGCGCACTTTCGGGCGGGTCACCGCTGAGCGGCACCGCCTGACCGGTGACCTGTCATCCGGGGGACGATCAGGTGGGAGTTCGAAAGCCTCCACTTGTGGGCCGGAAACGCATGCTGTGAGCAGACGGGTCCGACCGGTCGTTACACGAGGTTACCAGCTTCCGCGGAGGTGCGCTAACCGCCTGTCCCGCGCTTTCTGCCGACGCCCCTCCTGCTGTCAAGGGGACACGCGCCGGGCCCTATCGTGTGGGGCATGAGTGAGACCTCCCCCTCGGACACCCCCGAGACCGCCGACAGCCCCGACTTCGACGCCATGACCCGTGACATCGCCGAGGTCCCGGCCGTCGAGGTGATCGTGACGGTCGCCGTCAATCTGATGAGCGCCGCGGCCGTGAAGCTCGGTCTGACCGAGGAGGGCGACGAGCACAAGGACCTGGACGAGGCCCGCAAGCTGGTGCACGCGCTCGCCGGTCTGCTGGACGCGTCCGCGACCGAGATCAGCTCCTTCCACGCGGCGCCGCTGCGCGACGGCCTGAAGTCGCTCCAGCTGGCGTTCCGTGAGGCCTCGCTCGTCAAGGACGAGCCGGGGCAGGGCCCTGGCGAGAAGTACACGGGCGCGATCTACGGCTGAGCATGAAGGGGCTCGGGGTCCGAGCCCCTTCACGGGCGTGACGCGTAGGTACGCGTCACGCCCGTACGTAGAAGGGCTCGCCCGGCGGCGTCGCCTCGGTCGGCAGTACGGCCAGGTCGAGGCCGCGCACCAGGCGGGCCCTCAGTGTTTCGTCGGCGGCGAGGCGCTGCGCCACGGCGCGGGCGGCCTCGGCGACGGAGGCCGCGGGGTCGAGGACCAGGGCAAGGGTGCCGTCGGCCTGTCCCGGCCCGAGGTGGGCGCGCAGGACGGCGGGCTCCGCGGCGACGACAGCACGCAGGGCGTCGGTGACCGCGGGGTCGGCCAGCGGGTCGGTCGTCGTGCGTCCCTCGGCGAGCGCGAGCAGCAGCGGGCCGGTCAGTTCGAAGGGCACGGGCCCGGCCAGGTCGAGGACGACCGTGTCCGCCTTCTCGTGCGCGGCGGCCTGCAGGGCCTGGTGCAGCGGTACGGCGACCGGGCGGGCCTGCGGGTCCCAGCGGGCGAGCGAGTCGGTGGAGGTGAAGGCGGGCAGTGCGATGCGGTCGCCGGCCTTCAGGGTGGGGACGGCCATGTCGCTGGTCTTCTCGCGGCGCAGCCCGTTCTCGTCCTCCTCGACCTCGCCGAGGACGGCCACGACGGGGACCAGCAGCCGGGTGCCCTTGAGCGCGTCGAGGACCGGCGCGACGGCGTTGCCGTCCTCGGCCCAGGCGGCGAGCGCCGCACTCAGCCGGGGGTCGGCGGAGCCGTCGTCGTCACGGTAGCCGGGGTCGGGAATGTTCTTGTTCGCCACGGTCGTCGACCCTATCGGCCTGGGGTGGCAGGCTCGCACGCGGGCGGACGGCGGGACGGGGCGGCCGCGAAGCGGCAGGAAGCGGCGGGAAGCGGGAGGCGCCGGTGAGGTCCGACGGGTGGGGTGCGCGTCCGGCGGCGATGGCGGCGGTGGCTGTGCCGGCCGGTGCCGAGGTGTCGGTGGGGGTGCTGGACCCGGTGTCGGGGGTGAGCGTCCGCCACGGCGACCGGGCGTTCGTCACGGCGAGCGTCGTGAAGGTCGGCATCCTGGCGGCGCTGCTGTTGGAGGCGCAGGATGTGGGACGGGCGCTCACCGGTGAGGAGCGGTCGTACGCCGCGGCGATGATCGAGCGCAGCGACAACGACGCGGCGTCCGCGCTGTGGCGCTCGATCGGGCGGGCGGCCGGCCTCGACGCGGCACACGCCCGCTTGGGCCTGACCGGCACCGAGGGCGGCGATGGCCCCCGGTGGGGGCTGACCCGGACCACGGTCGCCGATCAACTTCTGCTGCTCCGCCAGGTGTTCGGGGCCTCGGCGGACTCGAAGCTGACCGCGGCCCCGCGGGCGTACGTGCGGGGGCTGATGGGGCGGGTGGTCCCGGAGCAGGCGTGGGGGGGGTGCCGGTGATGGCGGACGCGTTGCCGCCGGGCGGCGCGGTGTGGGCGGTGAAGAACGGCTGGGTGCCTCGCGACGCGACCGGACTGTGGGTGGTGAACAGCATCGGCCGTGTCACGCTCGGGGGCCGGGACCTCCTGGTGGCCGCGCTGTCCGACGGCAACCCGACGATGGCCCGGGGCGTGGCACTGGTGGAGACGGCAGCACGGGCGGTGGTATCGGCGTTCACGGGAGACGGGCGTCAGAGTGTTCAGGCGCCCGCGCGTGGGCGGGGCAATTAACGGCGACGCGCTGGGCGGTCCCCTGCTCAAAGATCCTGAGGAAGGGCGTCACGGGGCGATCGGCCGATATGCCAGAGCCTGATCGATCACCTCATCGGCCGAGAGGTCCCGCTCCGGCGGCCGGAAGACCACGTCGCCGACATGTCCCTACGGGCCTCCCAGGGCTAGGCCGAGTCCGGCCGGCCAGTCGGCCACCTCGTCCTCCGAGGCGTAGTCCGCTTGCTTGATCCGCTGCACGAGCGCGACCACCTCCGCGCGGGTCGTCTCCATGGCGCTCCCCGGATCCCTCCACCGAGCCATCCCCCAACAGGCGCGTGAGCGCCCGGACAGGGCTTCAGGCGTCCTCGTGGCTCGGGCGGCGGCCGCGCCACAGGACGATCGTGGCGACCAGGAGGACGCCTCCCGCGCCGCCCGCGAGGGGGGCGGCCCAGTCGGCGGTGTCGGTGTCGGACTCGGCGGTGTCCGGGCCGGGGCCGAAGTACTGCTCGCCGTAGGCCGCCGACTTCAGGCCCTCGGGCTTCAGCCGGGCGGCGGCCTCTATGGCGGCGGCGGGGTCGACGAAGCCGAAGCCGCGGGAGTCGTCGCGGCCGTCGGCGGGGGCGTTGCGGGCCGTGTCCTCCAGGAGGCTCTTGAGCTGGGCCGGGGTCAGGTCCGGGTGGGCCGCCCTGACCAGGGCGACGGCACCGGAGACGAACGCCGCGGCGGCACTGGTGCCCCAGCCCTCGTAGTACTTGCGGTCGGGGTCGGCGATGATCACGTCGACCCCCGGGGCGCTGACCGTGGCGTACCAGCGCCGGGTGGAGAACGGGGCGCGGGTGCCGTAGCGGTCGACGGCGGTGACGGCGATGACACCCGGGTAGGCGGCCGGGTAGGAGACGCGGTCGCCCTTCTCGCCGCCGTTCCCGGCGGAGGCGACGACGGCCACGCCCTTGCGGAGGGCGTACTGGATGGCCTCGTCCTCGCCGGACTCGGGATGCGCGGAGGCGGAGTCGTCGCCGAGGGAGAGGTTGATGACGTCGGCGCCGTGGTCGGCGGCCCAGCGGATACCTTCGGCGAGGGCGTTGCCGCGGGTGCTGCGGGCCTTGGCGCGGGAGGGGTCGCCGTCCTCCAGGATCACGCGGACGGGGAGGATCTTCGCCTCGGGCGCGATGCCCAGGACGCCTTCGCCGTTCCCGACGCCGTGTCCGTGACCGGCGATGATGCCCGCCATGGCGGTGCCGTGCCGGGCCCAGGCGCGGTCGCCTGCCTCGGCTCCGAAGCCGACCAGGTCCTTTCCGGCCAGGACGTTGCCGGCGAGGTCGGGGTGCTCGGCGTCGACCCCGGTGTCCAGGACGGCGACGGTGACGTCCGCGCCCCGCGTGGTGCGCCAGACCTCCTGGGTGTGCAGGGCGTTCGGGCCCCACTGCTGGTCGCGGATGCTGTCCGCGTACGCGGCGGTGGCGGGGAGCAGGGCGAGGCCGGCGGCCAGCAGGACGCTCAGGGTCGCGGCTCGGGCGGTCGCGGGCCTCATGACGGCTGCTCCGTGGTCGTACCGACGTTCTTGCGCAGGCCGCGTTCGACCCGGTCGGCGAGGCCCTGCGCCTCGTGGCCGAGGCCCGCCTGGGCGGGGGCGGTGGTGGCGCCGGACTCCATGGCGTCCCCGGCGGGCAGCGGGGTGTCGACGCCGCGGCCGTCGGCCCAGCCGGTCACGGCGTAGACGACGACGGGGGCGTCGGTGAGGACGGAGATCGCCCAGGCGGCACGCTGTCCGGCGCCGAAGCCGGCGGCCGCGGTGCCCTTCGCCGCGTACGGGCGGGGTATCAGGTCGGTACGACGGTCCAGGCGCTCCTTGTCGAACCGGCCGGCGAGGGAGGCCATGCCGGCGGCGTCGGCCTTGGTGAACAGCAGGCCGACGGTGGTGACATGGCTCTGGGTGGCGTCGGTGTAGGTGGCGCGCAGCAGGCGTTCGCAGCCGACGGGGGCGAGCAGCTTGCGCAGCAGCGGGTCGAAGGCGTCCTCGCAGCCGCTGTCCGGGGCCACGGCTATCCGGGTCCAGACCCGGTCGGCGTCGCCGGGGCCGGCGCCTTTGCCCTGGACGGTGGGCGGGAACAGCTCGTCGACGGGGACGTTGTGCCACATGCTTCCGGCGGCGGCGAAGCCGCTGTCAACCCCCGTCTCGCCGGAGTCCCCGGCGAGCCAGCTCCCGGCGACAGCACCGCCGATCAGTCCCACGCCGAGGACGAGACAGACCGCGGCGGCCACGACCTGGGAGCGGCCCCGCCGTCCGAGCGGGTGCGGCCGGGCGTTCTCGTCATACCCCTCGGGCTGCGCGAACGTCACGACCGGCCGGCCGGAGCCGGAGGCACCGCCGGGTGCCATGGGAGCACTCCAGGAGAACGCGGGGTCGGGGATGCCCGGGCCGGAGTGCGCGGCTGTGGTCCGCCCGGAGCCGTACGGCTCCTCGGCGCCCGGACGCGAGGCCGGGACCCACGCGTCGTCCCGCGCGGGACGCCGCGCCGGTCCG
>NZ_JBHSOA010000023.1:34946-40868 GCF_042655885.1 Streptomyces chlorus | reverse complement strand
GATCCGATTTCCTCGGGGTTTCGCCTTCCGGGTTCCCGCTTTTCGCGTTTCCCTTTCCGGCGGGCCCGACTTTATCAGAGATTCTGAGTCGGTTTTCCCGCCCCTCCGGGGACTGGATCCGCTGCGCGAAGCAGGCGGGTTCCCGGTCGGTGGGAGGTGTAAACGTACTGGAGCGAGGCGCCCCGATGCAAATCGGGGTGCCCCGCTCCCAGTTCTGGTGTACGGACTGCCCTACAGGTCGTCAGACCTCCACGACCACGGGCAGGATCATCGGCCGGCGCCGGTAGGTGTCGGAGACCCACTTGCCCAGCGTGCGACGTACGAGCTGCTGCATCTGGTGCGCTTCGACGACGCCGTCCTGGGCGGACCGTTCCAGGACCTCAATGATCTTCGGCAGTACGGCGCTGAAGGCGGAGTCCTCGATACCGGAGCCGCGTGCCTGGATGTGCGGGCCGCCGGTGATCTTCCCGGTGGACGAGTCGAGCACCATGAAGACCGAGATGATGCCCTCGTCGCCGAGGATCTTGCGGTCCTTCAGGGCAGGCTCGCCGACGTCGCCGACGGAGAGGCCGTCCACGTAGACGTACCCGGCCTGGACCTTGCCGGAGATCTTCGCTCTGCCGTCGATCAGGTCGACGACGACTCCGTCCTCGGCGATGACGATGCGGTCGTGCGGGACCCCGGTCAGGGCGCCCAGCTCGGCGTTGGCTCGCAGGTGGCGCCATTCGCCGTGCACCGGCATCAGGTTCTTCGGGCGGCAGATGTTGTAGAAGTACAGCAGTTCACCGGCAGAGGCGTGGCCCGAGACGTGCACCTTGGCGTTGCCCTTGTGGACGACGTTGGCGCCCCAGCGGGTCAGGCCGTTGATGACGCGGTAGACCGCGTTCTCGTTGCCGGGGATGAGGGACGACGCGAGGATCACCGTGTCGCCCTGGACGATGCGGATCTGGTGATCGCGGTTGGCCATCCGGGACAGGGCTGCCATGGGTTCGCCCTGCGAGCCCGTGCACACCAGGACCACTTCGCTGTCCGGCAGGTCGTCCAGCGTCTTCACGTCGACGACCAGGCCCGGCGGAACCCTCAGATAGCCGAGGTCACGGGCGATGCCCATGTTGCGGACCATGGAGCGGCCGACGAAGGCGACCCGGCGGCCGTACTCGTGCGCCGCGTCCAGGATCTGCTGGATGCGATGGATGTGGCTGGCGAAGCTCGCCACGATGATCCGTTTGCGGGCGCCGGCAAAGACCTGGCGCAGGACGTTGGAGATGTCCCGTTCGGGCGGGACGAAGCCCGGGACCTCGGCGTTCGTCGAGTCGGACAGGAGGAGGTCGATGCCTTCCTCGCTGAGCCGGGCGAACGCGTGGAGGTCCGTGAGGCGGTTGTCCAGCGGGAGCTGGTCCATCTTGAAGTCGCCGGTGTGGACCACCATGCCCGCGGGCGTGCGGATCGCCACGGCGAGAGCGTCGGGGATCGAGTGGTTGACCGCGACGAACTCGCAGTCGAACGGGCCGATGCGCTCGCGGTGCCCCTCCGTCACCTCCAGGGTGTACGGACGGATGCGGTGCTCCTGGAGCTTCGCCTCGATGAAGGCGAGGGTCAGCTTGGAGCCGATCAGCGGGATGTCCGGCTTCTCGCGGAGCAGGAAGGGAACACCGCCGATGTGGTCCTCGTGACCATGGGTGAGGACGATGCCCTCGATGTCGTCGAGGCGGTCCCGGATGGACGTGAAGTCCGGCAGGATCAGGTCGATTCCGGGCTGCTCCTCCTCGGGGAAGAGCACGCCGCAGTCGACGATGAGTAGGCGGCCGCCGTACTCGAAGACCGTCATGTTGCGACCGATCTCACCGAGACCGCCGAGTGGGGTGACGCGCAGGCCGTTCGCGGGGAGCGGCGGCGGCGGGCCGAGTTCAGGATGCGGATGGCTCAAAAGACTCTCCTCACCACACGCGCCACGTCCCGGTGGGGCACGTGGCACGCGTGACGTTCGTACAGAAGCAGTTGTCGTTGTGGTGCGCGGGCACCCGTGGCCCGCCGCTTATTCAGTTGTGGAGTCAGGTTGCGCGAGCGGTCGCGCGAAGTCTGTTGTCAGAGCTGTACCCCGCCGGCGGCAAGATCGATCTTGAGCTGCTCGATCTCCTCCGGCGTGCACGCGGCCATGGGGGCGCGCAGGGGTCCGGCGGGCAGGCCCTGCAGGGCGAGCGCCGCCTTGGTGGTCATCACTCCCTGGGTACGGAACATACCCGTGTAGACGGGGAGCAGCTTCTGGTGGATCTCCGTGGCCTTCTGGACGTCCCCCGAGGTGTACGCCTCGACCAGGGCGCGCAGCTCGGGCGTGACGAGGTGACCGACGACCGAGACGAAGCCGACGGCGCCCACGGAGAGCAGCGGCAGGTTCAGCATGTCGTCGCCGGAGTACCAGGCGAGGCGCGAGCGGGCGATGGCCCAGCTGGCACGGCCGAGGTCGCCCTTGGCATCCTTGTTCGCGACGATCCGCGGGTGCTCGGCCAGGCGAACGAGTGTCTCGGTGTTGATCGGGACACCGCTGCGGCCGGGGATGTCGTAGAGCATGACCGGCAGCTCGGTGGTGTCGGCGATGGCCGTGAAGTGCTGGTACAGGCCTTCCTGCGGGGGCTTGTTGTAGTACGGGGTGACGATCAGCAGGCCGTGCGCGCCGGTGCGCTCCGCTGTGCGGGCCAGTTCGATGCTGTGACGGGTGTCGTTGGTACCGACCCCGGCCACCACGTGGGCGCGGTCTCCGACCGCCTCCAGGACCGCCCGTACGAGGTCCGCTTTCTCCGCGTTGCTGGTGGTGGGGGACTCGCCGGTGGTGCCGTTGATGATCAGGCCGTCGTTGCCTGCGTCCACCAGGTGGGTGGCGAGCCGCTGTGCGCCGTCGAGGTCGAGTGCGCCGTCCGCCGTGAAAGGCGTGACCATGGCGGTGAGGACCCTCCCGAAGGGGGTCTGCGGAGTGGAGGTCGGAGCCATGGGTTACACGCTACTCGTTGCTTGGGGCCGGGTCTGCCCTCGGGGGAGGCGACAAGTGGGGGCGAAGGGCGAGCCCGGCACTGCCTGCTCGGGGGTTCAGGCAGTGCCGGGCCCGTTTGATCAGGCTAGATGAACTAGTGGAAATACCGCAATCCGGACGCCTCGGAGGGCTGACCGTACATGCGTGCCCGACCGCGGTTCAGGGCCCGTCCCTGGGGCTACGGGGCTACGCGCCCGTTGGTGTTGAAGGCGGCGTGGGTGAGCGGCATGAGCCGGGCCCATTCGGCCTCCATCTTTTCGCCGACCATCTCGATCTCCCGTTGCGGGAAGGACGGCACCTTCGCCAGCTCGTGCTGGGTGCGCAGGCCGAGGAAGTGCATCAGCGAGCGTGCGTTGCACGTGGCGTACATCGAGGAGAAGAGACCGACCGGGAGGGTGGCGCGGGCGACCTCGCGGGCGACGCCGGCCGCGAGCATCTCCTGGTACGCGGCGTACGACTGCCGGTAGGACTCCTCCATGACGTCGGTGACAGCCTTGTACTGCTCGGGGGTGCCGTCGACGAACTCGTACTTGCCGGGGCGGCCCTGCTGGACCAGCTTGCGGTCCTCGCCGGGGACGTAGAAGACCGGCTGGAGCTCGCGGTAGCGCCCGGACTCCTCGTTGTACGAATTGTGTACGACAAAGCCGTCCGCGATGAAGTTGTGGTGCGGCGGCGGCATGGAGATGTCGTAGGTCATCTCCTCCCCGTCGGGGGCGACGGAGGCGACGCCCTCCCAGCGCACACCGTTCTGGAGGGCGCGGCGGCGCACTCCGATCGGCACGCCTTCGCCGTCGGTCTTCCGCTGGTGACACGACTTGCAAGCCGGTCGCAGGTTCGAGACGTCGAGCGACTTGGTCAGGTCGGCGTCCACGGGGATGACGTGGTCCAGCTCCAGGTCCTTCGCCTCGAACTTCTCCTCGCAGAGGTGGCAGAGGTCCATGGGCGCGATGAGATCGGCTCGCTGCTCGGTGGTCCAGATCTGGATCCCCTCGCGCAGGCGCTTCGGGATTCCGTCCCGCTCACCGACCCCCACCCGGCCAAGCCGCCCGACCCGGTCGCCGACGCGCAGGTCGCCGGCGCGGACCCAGCCTTCCGGCGTCCATACACGGTGGTCCGCGGTGCAACGCAGAACCTTGCCGTTGGTTGTCGAGACCTTGAGGATCGGCTTCACGCCGGACTCGAAGACGTCGACCATGCGCGCCTTTTCCGCCAGCCCGGTCTCCAGGTCGATGGTGTCGGCCAGGAGGTTCTGACAGGACTTCAGCCTGCGCGTGCGCCCCATCGAGTCGGGCACACCGATCTTCCAGTCCCGATGGATGTCCGCGATGCGCTTGGTCTTGCCGTTCTTGCTGGTGCCGACGCGGATCCTGGCGTCGCCCGGCAGGCACCAGCCGACCCGGTGGCGCATGAACTCGCGGAACACGAAGATCGGTGCGCTGATGAGGAAGGTCAGGGAGTTGTGCTCGAACGGGCTGCCGTGCCGGTCCCGCATCAGGTAGTTGATCAGGCCCTTGGAACGCTCCGGGTCCTTCTCCAGTTCCCCGATCGACTGCTCGCCGAGGGTCGATACACGGGCGGCGAACAGGACATCCGAGTCCGAGGCACTGGACTTCACCAGTTCGACGGTGACGTCACTCCGCAAGGTGACGTCGTCGGGTGTTGACGGCTGGGGATCGTTGGCGGAGGTCAAGAGGGTCCTTCCCGTCACATCACGGCTGCAGGTCGGCGACCACTCTACGGGGCGGCCGTCACGACAGGAGATGGGCCGTGCCGGGACGGATTTTCACTGTCTGGGCACCTTCTGCCGATGTCGTTCGTTTGTGTCGGTGAGAGCGGTTCGTTCGAGGTTCTCAGATTTCGAGGGGAGAAGTACCACTGATGTTCGGTCGACGGGAATCCGTGCCGTTCGCCTTCCTTTCCGACGGGTTCCGCAGCAATGTCACGCCCCCGCCGCGCGAGCGGGCTTCCGCCGGCGAGCTGGCCGGGCGCTGGCTGCTGGGGGTCTGCGTCGTGGCCGGGCTGGTGGGATCCCTGGTGATCGGGATGCCCGCGCTGTCCACGGACCAGTCGGCCACGGGGACCGAGCACTCAGAGGCGTCCGACAAACGCTGAACGCACGCCGGACGGACACCGGACCGGCCCCTCGGCTGCACACCGGCCGAGGATCCGGCCGCACTCCGAACCGCGCTCAGGGGCGGGGGGCCCGGCCCCAACCGGACCCCGAGAGTGGTGAGGGGTACCACGGATCGGTAGCCTCACCGGGCACTGCCCACGCATGGATCGAGTGAGGACCCAGCCGTGCCCCTGCCCTTCCTGACGGCCGACCGCGCCTTCGAGACGGCTGACGATGTCGCGCTGCCGTACAACGACCGTGACCGCTGGCGGCGCCCGTACCGGCCGGGTCCGTGGCGGGTGGGAGCGGCGGCGATACTGCTGCTGCTCGCCTCGTTCGTGCTGTTCTCGGCGGTGATCATCGCGGCTACGGCATCGCTGTCGTCGGCCGGTGTGGTCTTCGGGGTCGCACTGGTCGCCATCGTCGGTGCGCTGCGGTTGCTGCGCATGGGCGCGTGGGTGAGTGCCCATGGACTGCGGCAGGTGAGTCTGTTCACCACCCGTACGACGCCGTGGGACCAGATCGTCGCGGTGCGCACGGTGCAGCAGCCGGTGCGCTGGCTGGGGATGCCGCGGACGGTGCAGGGGCAGGCGCTGCTACTCGTCCGGCGGGGACGGTCGACGGCCCCCGTACCGCCGCTGCTGACCTCGCACAACGCGGACTTCCTGGGGCGGAACGTGGCCTTCGACCGGGCGGCCGACTCGGTGGAGGTCTGGGCCGACGAGTACCGGCGGGACTGAGCCGGACCGAACCGCTGCGCACACGCACGACCCGGGGTCCGGTC
>NZ_JBHSOA010000023.1:32218-34909 GCF_042655885.1 Streptomyces chlorus | reverse complement strand
GGACCGGACCCCGGGTCGCTTTCTGCCCTGCTTCGGTCGTCCTGTCGCAGTAGTCCCGCCGCGGTCGCCCTGTTGTGCTCGGGCGCCGGAGGGGACACCGGCTCGGCGAGACGTCAGGGGGCCGTCTTGCGCAGGGCGATCGCGCGTTGCATCGCCTTGCGGGCGCGCGGGGTGTCCCGGGCGTCGTGGTAAGCGACGGCGAGCCGGAACCAGCTGCGCCAGTCGTCGGGGGCGTCCTCCGTCTCGGCCTTGCGCCGGGCGAAGACCTCGTCGGCCGAGTCACGGTCGACACGGCCGCTGGGCAGGCGCTTGAGCTCGTCCACGGGTAGTCCGCCCTGGGCGTCGAGCTCGGCGGCGAGCCGGTTGGCGTTGCGGACGAACTCGGTGTTCTTCCACAGGAACCACACGCCGATGACCGGCAGGACGAGCACCGCCACGCCGAAGGCGACGGTGAGGGGCGTTCCGGCCTGGATGAGGAGCACACCGCGGCTGCCGACCAGGACGAAGTAGACGACCAGGACGGCGGCCGTGATGGCGTAGGAGATCTTCGCGCGCATGGAGTGGGCTCGGGCTCAGTTCAGGTCGAGGAAGTGTTCCAGGCCGAAGGTCAGGCCGGGAGTGGTCACCACGCGGCGGGCGCCTAGCAGAATGCCCGGCATGAAGCTGCTGTGATGCAGGGAGTCGTGGCGGACGGTGAGGGTCTCGCCCTCAGCGCCGAGCAGGACCTCCTGGTGGGCCAGCAGGCCACGCAGCCGGACGGCGTGCACCGGAACGCCGTCCACGTCGGCGCCGCGGGCGCCGTCCAGAGCGGTGACCGTGGCGTCCGGGGCGGGGGCGCTGCCGGCCTTGCGACGGGCCTCGGCGATGAGCTGGGCGGTGCGGGTGGCGGTGCCGCTGGGGGCGTCCACCTTGTTCGGGTGGTGCAGCTCGACGACCTCGACGGACTCGAAGTACGGGGCCGCGATCTGCGCGAACTTCATGGTCAGCACGGCGCCGATGGAGAAGTTCGGTGCGATGAGCACACCCGTCTCCGGGGACTGGTCGAGCAGGCCCGTCAGCTGCGCGAGGCGGTCGTCGGTCCAGCCGGTGGTGCCGACGACCGCGTGGATGCCGTGGCGTACGCAGAAGTCGAGGTTGCCCATGACCGAGGCGGGGGTGGTCAGTTCGACGGCGACCTGGGCGCCGGTCTCGACAAGGGTCTCCAGCCGGTCGCCCCGGCCGAGCGCGGCCACCAGTTCCATGTCGTCGGCGGCCTCTACGGCCCGTACCGCCTCGGACCCGATACGGCCCTTGGCTCCGAGGACCGCCACACGCAGCTTGCTCATCTTCCTTGCTTCCTTACCGGAGAGGTCGAAACCGTGGGGTTTGGCCGGACAGGCCCTAGGCGACGGTGTCGTGCAGCCTGGCCGCCTGCTTGTCCTTGAGCGGGCCGATGACCGACAGCGAGGGCCGCTGTCCCAGGACGTCGCGGGCGACCGCGCGGACATCGTCCATGGTGACCGAGGCTATCCGGGCCAGCATGTCGTCGACCGACATCTGGTCGCCCCAGCACAGTTCGCTCTTGCCGATACGGTTCATCAGCGCGCCGGTGTCCTCCAGGCCGAGGACGGTGGAGCCCTGGAGCTGGCCGATGGCGCGCCGTATCTCGTCGTCGGGCAGACCGTGCTCGGCGACCTGGTCGAGTTCGTCGCGGCAGATCTTCAGCACGTCGTGCACCTGGGACGGCCTGCACCCGGCGTACACGCCGAACAGGCCGCAGTCGGCGAATCCGGAGGTGTACGAGTACACGCTGTAGGCCAGGCCCCGCTTCTCCCGGACCTCCTGGAACAGGCGGGAGGACATGCCACCGCCGAGGGCCGTGTTGAGCACGCCGAGGGCCCACCGGCGCTCGTCGGTGCGGGACAGGCCCGGCATGCCGAGGAGGATGTGCGCCTGCTCGGTCCTCCGGTCGATCACCTCGACACGGCCCGCGGTGCGCAGCGTGCGCCGTCCGCCGCGCGGGGCGATCGGCTGGGCCTCCGGGTCCTTGAGCGCGCCGGCCGCCTCGAAGGCGGCCTGGACCTGACGTACGACCTGCTCGTGATCGATGTTGCCCGCACAGGCGACCACGAGGTGGGTCGGGTCGTAGTGCTTCTTGTAGAAGCGGCGGATGCGGTCGGCGGTGAGGGCGTTGACCGTGTCGACCGTGCCGAGGACGGGGCGGCCCAGCGGGTTGTCGCCGAACATGGTGTGCGCGAACAGGTCGTGCACACCGTCGCCGGGGTCGTCCTCGGTCATCGCGATCTCTTCGAGGATCGCGCCGCGTTCGATGTCGACGTCCTCCTCGAGGATGCGGGAGCCGGTCAGCATGTCGCAGACCACGTCAATGGCGAGCGGCAGGTCGGTGTCGAGCACGCGCGCGTAGTAGCACGTGTACTCCTTGGCCGTGAACGCGTTCATCTCGCCGCCGACGGCGTCGATGGCGGCGGAGATGTCCAGGGCGGACCTGCGGTGCGTGCCCTTGAAGAGCAGGTGCTCCAGGTAGTGGGTGGCGCCGTTCAGGGCGGGGGTCTCGTCACGGGAGCCGACGTGCGCCCAGATGCCGAAGGTCGCCGAGCGGACCGAGGGGAGGGTCTCGGTGACGACGCGCAGCCCGCCGGGGAGGGTGGTCCTGCGGACGGTACCGATGCCGTTCTCGCCCTGGATGAGGGT
>NZ_JBHSOA010000023.1:0-32185 GCF_042655885.1 Streptomyces chlorus | reverse complement strand
TGGGACGTCACTGGTCGGTGTCGGCCTTCTTGTCGTCGTCCTCGCCCTCGATCACGGGGATGAGGGAGAGCTTTCCGCGGGAGTCGATCTCGGCGATCTCGACCTGGACCCTGGCGCCCACGCCGAGCACGTCCTCGACGTTCTCCACGCGCTTGCCGCCGGCGAGCTTGCGGATCTGCGAGATGTGCAGCAGTCCGTCCTTGCCGGGCATCAGGGACACGAACGCACCGAAGGTGGTCGTCTTCACGACCGTGCCCAGGTAGCGCTCGCCGACCTCCGGCATGGTCGGGTTGGCGATGCTGTTGATCGTGGCGCGGGCGGCCTCGGCCTGCGAGCCCTGGGCGGCACCGATGTAGATGGTGCCGTCGTCCTCGATCGTGATGTCGGCGCCGGTGTCCTCCTGGATCTGGTTGATCATCTTGCCCTTGGGGCCGATGACCTCACCGATCTTGTCGACGGGGATCTTCACGGTGATGATCCGCGGCGCGTTCGGGGACATCTCGTCCGGCGTGTCGATCGCTTCCATCATCACGTCGAGGATGTGGAGGCGGGCGTCACGGGCCTGCTTGAGGGCGGCGGCCAGGACGGAGGCGGGGATGCCGTCCAGCTTGGTGTCGAGCTGGAGGGCGGTCACGAACTCCTTGGTGCCGGCGACCTTGAAGTCCATGTCGCCGAAGGCGTCCTCCGCACCGAGGATGTCGGTGAGGGCGACGTAGTGCGTCTCGCCGTTGATCTCCTGGGAGATCAGGCCCATGGCGATGCCGGCGACGGGGGCCTTGAGCGGCACACCGGCGTTCAGCAGCGACATGGTGGAGGCGCAGACCGAGCCCATGGACGTCGAGCCGTTGGAACTGAGGGCCTCGGACACCTGACGGATCGCGTAGGGGAAGTCCTCGCGGGTCGGGAGCACCGGCACGATGGCGCGCTCGGCGAGGGCGCCGTGGCCGATCTCGCGGCGCTTGGGGGAGCCCACGCGGCCGGTCTCGCCGACGGAGTACGGCGGGAAGTTGTAGTTGTGCATGTAGCGCTTGCGGGTCACCGGGGAGAGGGTGTCCAGCTGCTGCTCCATGCGGAGCATGTTGAGGGTGGTGACGCCCAGGATCTGGGTCTCGCCACGCTCGAACAGCGCGGAGCCGTGCACCCGCGGGATGGCCTCGACCTCGGCGGCCAGGGTGCGGATGTCAGTGACTCCGCGGCCGTCGATGCGCTTCTTCTCCTTGATGACGCGCTCACGGACCAGGGACTTGGTCAGCGCGCGGTACGCGGCGGAGATCTCCTTCTCGCGGCCCTCGAACTCCGGCAGGAGCTTCTCGGCGGCGAGCTGCTTGACGCGGTCGAGCTCGGCCTCGCGCTCCTGCTTGCCGGCGATGGTGAGCGCCTGGGCGAGCTCGGGGCGGACGGCGCCGGTCAGCGCCTCCAGGACGTCGTCCTGGTGGTCCAGGAAGATCGGGAACTCGCCGGTCGGCTTGGCGGCCTTCGCGGCGAGGTCGGCCTGGGCCTTGCAGAGGACCTTGATGAAGGGCTTCGCGGCCTCGAGGCCGGCGGCGACGACCTCCTCGGTGGGGGCCTCGGCACCGCCCTCGACCAGCTTGACGGTCTGGTCAGTGGCCTCGGCCTCGACCATCATGATCGCGACGTCGCCGTCCTCCAGGACGCGGCCCGCGACGACCATGTCGAAGACGGCGTCCTCGAGCTCGGTGTGCGTCGGGAAGGCGACCCACTGGCCGCGGATCAGCGCGACGCGGACGCCGCCGATCGGGCCGGAGAAGGGCAGACCGGCCAGCTGCGTGGACGCGGAGGCGGCGTTGATCGCCACGACGTCGTACAGGTGATCGGGGTTGAGCGCCATGATCGTGGCGACGACCTGGATCTCGTTGCGCAGGCCCTTCTTGAAGGACGGGCGCAGCGGGCGGTCGATGAGGCGGCAGGTGAGGATCGCGTCCTCGGAGGGCCGGCCCTCCCGGCGGAAGAAGGAGCCGGGGATCTTGCCGGCCGCGTACATCCGCTCCTCGACGTCCACCGTGAGGGGGAAGAAGTCGAGCTGGTCCTTGGGGTTCTTCGAGGCCGTGGTGGCCGACAGCACCATGGTGTCGTCGTCCAGGTAGGCCACGGCGGAGCCGGCGGCCTGACGGGCGAGGCGGCCCGTCTCGAAGCGGATGGTGCGGGTACCGAAGGAGCCGTTGTCGATGACGGCTTCGGCGTAGTGGGTCTCGTTCTCCACCAGTGGGTTCTCCGTTACTTGTCGTCTTTTGTCCCGCCTCGCCCGTGTGGCGGGGGGACGGGGTGGAGAAGCGCGCCGTCTGGTGCGGGCCGGTCTTCGATCGAAGCTCCCGGGTTCATTCACCCGGGGGCCACTACCGAGGACCGGCGGCGGCGAGGTGCGCTTCCCCTCGTACGTCGGGACGTCCGGGGGACGTCGGGGGTGGTGCCGGTGACGGCCGCGACCTGGTGCGGTACCGGTCGTCACAGCGATTCGGTGCTCTTGCGTTGTGCTACCACACTACAAAGACGTGGTGACACTCCGCACGTACAGCAAAAGGAGCGGTCCCCTTTCCCCAGGGGAACCGCTCCCGTCACGGCGTCTTACTTGGCGCCCGCCGCACCACGGCGGATGCCGAGGCGGTCGACCAGCGCACGGAAGCGCTGGATGTCCTTCTTGGCGAGGTACTGCAGCAGCCGGCGGCGCTGACCGACCAGGATGAGCAGACCACGACGGGAGTGGTGGTCGTGCTTGTGGGTCTTGAGGTGCTCCGTCAGGTCGGAGATCCGACGGGACAGGAGAGCGACCTGGACCTCGGGGGAGCCGGTGTCACCTTCCTTGGTGCGGAAGTCGGCGATGATCTGGTTCTTCGTAGCGGCGTCGAGCGACACGCGTACTCCTCATGGTCTGTAACTGGCCACCGAGCGCCCCCGGTCTTCACCTCGGGGGATCTTCCATGACTCGGAAGGCGGGATCCGCAGGGCGCGGCCCCCGGAGGAGCGCTCCGAGGGTGCGTACACATACGTCCATCGCTCAGAGTACCAGTCGACGGCAGGCCCCCTTACCGCGGGCCGCGGAACCGCCCAGGTGGGACGCGGGGTGCCACTAATGTGAGCGCTCGTAACCAGTCCATCGGACCAGTCATAGGTCGGGAAGGGGTCGCTGCGACATGGCGGAGACGGCTGAGGAGATCAAGGCACGCAAGGAGCGGGAGAAGGACGAGCTCTACGCCCTCGACATCTCCGGCGTCGAGTGGCACAGCGCGCCGGGCACCGAGGAGCACGAGGAGCGGGTCGAGATCGCCTACCTGCCCGACGGCGCGGTGGCCATGCGGTCCTCCCTCGACCCGGACACGGTGCTGCGGTACACGGAGGCGGAGTGGCGTGCGTTCGTGCTCGGCGCGCGGGACGGCGAGTTCGACCTGGAGCCGGCGCCGGGGACCGGCGGGGCGGGCGCCGCAGGGACAGCGGCCGAGGCCGCCGAGTAGTCCGAGCAGTCCGGGATCGGTCCGGCGCTCCGGACCGATCCCGATCGAGGTGACCGCCCGTGGATTCTTCTCCCATGGGCGGTTTCTTTCGTTGTGCAGTGAATGTGTACGCCCCTTGACAGCAACGGGTGTTGTGGGGGGCACTGGCTGAGGGGTGGGCAGGGCTGACGGGGCAGGGCTACCCGTGATTAGGCTGGTACCCGACGCGACACCAAAACACCCGCGAACCGGGTATCGGCGTCGCAGGCCCGGGGGAGGCCGGTTCGGACGATGTCGTCCTCATGCAGGACCAGTTCGGACCACTGCAGGTGGTCGCCCCAGCACAGCACGACGGCACAAGGGTGCTCGACCAGACCAGGAGGAACTGTGGGCAGCGATCGGGACGGGATCCGCGGGGGCTGGGCAACACCCGGCGATGACCAGCCCGATACGGAGTCCGCCGTCGAGACGACGGGCGAGTTCACCATCGACTACGCGCCGCCGGCCTGGTACACGCAGAACGCTTCGGGGAGTTCGGAGTCAAGGTCGGGGTCGAGGGCCGACGCCTCGCCCTCTCCTCCCGTTTCCCCAGGGCGTGTTCCGCCGTTGCCCGGGTTGACTCCGCCGCCGCACGCGGTCGGCGCTTCGGGGCCTTCGTCCCTTCCGGCGCCGACACCGGCGCCGGGGGCGCCTTTCACCCCGCCCGCGCCCGCTCCCGCGCCGGGCGCTCCCTTTGCACCGCCGGCTCCCACGCCGGGAGCTCCGTTCACGCCGCCCGCTCCGCCGTCCGGGGGGCCGGGCGCCGTACCGCGGCTTCCGGTGGGCAGCGGGTTCGAGCCGGAGCCCCAGTCGGCGTCCACGCCGGAGCCGGGCTCTGTTTCTCCTGCGGCCGTGCCGGATCTTCCGGTCAGTGGGTTCGGCCGGGACTCCGGCAGTGGTGACCTCGAGAGCGGTGCCACCATCCGCTTCTCCGCCGCCGCGCTGAAGCAGGAGATCCAGGACCGTGAGGCCGAGAGCGAAGCCGTGTCCGCCGAGCCCGAGGCGGACGCGGAACCGGAAACACGGCCGGAGCCCGCCGACGACCAGGACCTGACCGGCGACGGCGAGCACGCCGGAGACACGGACGAGCTCAAGGACGACGTCCAGGACGTCGAGCCCTCCGTCGCCTCCATTGCGTCCGTCCCCTTCGCTGCTGACGGCGCCGAGGACGGGGACACCGGCATCGCCGACCTCTCCGAATCGTCCGCGGATGTCGACGAAGGCGACGAGCACGCCACGAACGACGACTTCGACGAGCCCGAGGCGGAGTCGGAGCCTGGGGCGGACACCAAGGCCGAGGCGGACGCACCCGAGCCCGAGGACGCGAAGCCGGTGAACGACGAACCGGTGGACGACGCGGTGCCCTCCGCACCCGGCGCGGTCGGCGTGCCCGAGGACTCTGTACCTGCCTCGTCCGACACCTCGGCCCCGGTGGCCTGGACTCCCCCGGCACCGCCGGTCGTGCCGCCCCCGTCGCACCCCGCCGCGCGGGCGCCCGCAAGCCAGTGGCCGGCACAGCCGCAGCAGTCGCCGCAGGCTCCCGCAGCGCCCCCGGCACCGGTCGTTCCCGAACCGGCGCAGCCGGAAGGCGTGGGGGTGTCTGCCCAGCAGCCGCAGCAGCCTCCCTTCCAGCCGCAGGCGCCGCAGCCCGCGCCCGCCGCCTGGAACGCGCCAAACGGACCGATGCCACCGCACCCGGCACCCGCCTCGCCCACGCAACAGCCACAGCCGCAGCCGCAGCCGCAGCCGCAGCCGCAGCCGCAGCCGCAGCCGCCGGTGCAACAGCCCGCTCCTCAGGCCGGATACGGCTTCCCCCAGCCGGGCGCTCCCTTCCCCGGCGCCCAGGCCGGTTACGGCTTCCCGCCCACCGGTCCCGCCCCGGCCGCCCCGGCCGCCCAGACTCCCCCGGCCCAGCCGGGTGGTTACGGCTTCCCGCAGCAGCCGCCGGCACCGCAGGAGTACCCGCAGCAGCCCGTACCCCCGCAGACGCAGCCCCAGCAGCCCGGCATGCCCCCGCAGGCACAACCGCAGCAACCGCAGGCCGCGCAGCAGGGATTCCCGCTCCAACAGCCCCTGCCGCCGCAGAACCCGCAGGCTGTCGCGCCGCCTCCGCACACCGCGCCTCAGCCCCCGCAGGCCGGCCAGCCGCCCGTCGATCCGCGTGCCGGGGCCGCCTGGCCGCAGCCCATCCAGCACGACCAGCGGCAGCCGACCAACCCCGGTGCCGCGCCGCTCGGTTACACCGCGGCTGTGGAACTGTCGTCGGACCGGCTGCTCAACAGCAGGAAGCAGAAGGCCAAGAGCAGCCGTCCCGCGGCAGGCGGGTCGCGTTTCAAGCTGGGCGGCAAGAAGGAGGAGGCCGAGCGGCAGCGGAAGCTGGAGCTGATCCGCACTCCGGTGCTGTCCTGCTACCGGATCGCCGTGATCAGCCTCAAGGGCGGCGTCGGCAAGACGACCACGACCACCGCGCTCGGCGCCACCCTCGCCAGCGAGCGGCAGGACAAGATCCTCGCGATCGACGCCAACCCCGACGCCGGTACGCTCGGCCGCCGGGTGCGGCGGGAGACCGGGGCCACCATTCGTGACCTGGTGCAGGCGATCCCGCACCTCAGCTCGTACATGGACATCCGGCGGTTCACCTCGCAGGCGCCCTCCGGTCTGGAGATCATCGCCAACGACGTCGACCCCGCCGTCTCGACGGCGTTCAACGACGAGGACTACCGGCGGGCGATCGACGTCCTGGGCAAGCAGTACCCGATCATCCTGACCGACTCCGGTACGGGTCTGCTCTACAGCGCCATGCGCGGGGTACTGGACCTGGCCGATCAGCTCATCATCGTCTCGACGCCGTCCGTGGACGGTGCGAGCAGCGCCAGCACGACGCTGGACTGGCTGTCGGCCCATGGGTACGCGGATCTCGTCTCGCGGTCGCTCACGGTCATCTCGGGTGTGCGCGAGACCGGAAAGATGATCAAGGTCGATGACATCGTGTCGCACTTCCGGACACGGTGCCGCGGCGTGCTCGTCGTACCGTTCGACGAGCACCTTGCCGCGGGTGCGGAGGTCGACCTCGACATGATGCGACCGAAGGTGCGGGAGGCGTACTTCCACCTCGCGTCGATGGTCGCCGAGGACTTCGTCCGGCACCAGCAGTCGCACGGTCTGTGGACCTCCGACGGCAACCCGCCGCCGGTCGCCGCCCCGCCGCTGCCGGGCCAGTACGTCCCGGGGCAGTACGTCCCGGGGCAGCACATCCCGGGCCAGTACGTCCCGAATCAGCCCTACCCGGGCCAGCAGGCACCGCACCCCCAACAGGCTCCGCACCCCCAGCAGCCGCCACAGCAACCGCAGCCCGGACAGCCGTACGCCCCGCCCCCCGCGCAGCCCGGCCAGCCCTACCCGCAGCCGGGTCACGGTCAGCCCCCGGCGCAGCCCGGCCAGGGATACCCGCAGGCCGCCCCGGGCCGGTCGTACCCCCAGCCGCCCGGCTACGGCTATCCGCAGCCGGGCGGGCCGGATCAGTACGGCCAACCCGGCCACCCCGGCCAGCCCGGCGGCGGGCAGACGCCTCCTCCGCAGGCGCCGCCTCCGCAGCAGTAACTGCCGCGTATGTCACCCGATCGGCCCCTTTCGAGGGGCCGGTCCTGTTTTCGGCCCGCACTGTTCGTATGCGGTGCGGACCGTCCCCGTTTCCGGGTCGCGTCCCGGCGTCAGGCGCTGGCCAGGAGCGCTTCAGTGGTCTCGACCAATGTGCACAAAGGGCTCGCCAATTCACTGTTTCCGCAGGCCACATGGGGTGCGCGTGCCGTTGACGGCCGCGGATTCCGCTGGTAGACACTCAGCACTCACCTGATCAACCCGTCCTTCCCGTGCGAGTGATGACGCGAGGTCAGCGACCCTATGGACACGAATGATCAGTACGGCGGGCACCACGACACCAGGCGTCCCCGCGCCCTGCACCGGACCCGTACGCGGGGTGGTGCGGTCCCCCGCCGTGTCCGGCTCGCCGCGGCGGCCGGTGCGGCCGCGCTCGCCCTCACCGCCGGGCTCGCGACCCCGCTCGATCCGGCACCGCGGCAGGCCCGAGCGGCCGACGACGGCAAGCGGACGCTGACCGTCGCGGTGGCGCAGAGCGTCGATTCGCTCAGTCCGTTCCTCGCGGTGCGGCTGCTCAGTACGAGCGTTCACCGGCTCACGTACGAGTATCTGACCAACTACGACCCCGAGGACAACCATGTCGTCCCGGGGCTGGCCACCCAGTGGGAGTCGTCCCCGGACAAGTTGACGTGGACGTACACCATCCGCTCCGACTCGAAGTGGTCGGACGGGGAGCAGGCCACCGCCGAGGACGCGGCGTGGACGTTCCGCACGATGATGGCCGACGAGGGCGCGGCCACGGCGAACGGCAGCTTCGTCGCCAACTTCGAGGAGGTCACGGCGCCGAGCCCGACCGAGCTGGTCATCCGGCTGAAGAAGCCGCAGGCCACCATGACCGCGCTGGACGTGCCGATCGTGCCCAGGCATGTGTGGGAGAAGGTCGACGACTTCTCGAAGTTCAACAACGACAAGGACCTCCCCGTCGTCGGCAACGGGCCGTTCGTCCTCACCGACTACAAGGCCGACAGCTATGTGCGGTTGGAGGCCAACAAGGACTTCTGGCGCGGGGCGCCGAAGTTCGACGAGCTGCTCTTCCGGTACTACAAGGACCAGGACGCGGCGGTGTCGGCGCTGCGCAAGGGTGAGGTGTCGTTCGTCGCCGGGTCGCCGTCCCTGACTCCGGCGCAGGCGGCCTCGCTCCAGAACGAGAAGAACATTCGCGTCAACGACGCGCCCGGCCGCCGCTTCTACGCTCTCGCCACCAATCCGGGTGCGAAGGCGAAAAACGGCGAGAAGATGGGCGACGGGCATCCCTCCCTGCTGGACCAGCGGGTACGCGACGCACTGTTCATGGCGGTCGACCGGAAGACCGTCGTCGACAAGGTGTTCCGGGGCCACGCGGTGAACGGCGCGGGCTACATCCCGCCGCGCTACGCGCAGTACTTCTGGGAGCCGTCGGCCGGCCAGGAGCTGGCGTACGACCCCGGGAAAGCGGGCCGGCTGCTCGACCAGGCGGGCTACGAGAGGAACGGGGACGGCAAGCGCGTCGGCAAGGACGGCAAGCCGTTGAACTACCGCATCCTGTGCCACGCCACCGACCCGAACGACAAGGCCATCGGCAAGTACCTCGAGGAGTGGTGGGGCGATCTCGGCATCGGGGTCACCCTCAACTGCCTGGACAACGTGACCGATCCCTGGCTCGCCGGTGAGTACGATCTCGCCTTCGACGGCTGGTCGGTCAACCCCGACCCCGACTTCGTCCTGTCGATCCACACCTGCGGGGCGCTCCCGGCGACGCCGAAGGACACCGGCGCGACCGACAACTTCATCTGCGACAAGAAGTACGACGGGCTGTACGCACGGCAGTTGGCCGAGTACGACCCCGCCGAACGGGCGAACATCGTCCAGCAGATGCAGTCACGGCTGTACGACCTCGGGTATATGAACGTCATGGCGTATCCGAACGCGGTCGAGGCGTACCGCACCGACCAGATCGAGTCGATCACCACAATGCCCTCGAAGGCGGGCAACATCTACGGCCAGGACGGCTACTGGAGCTGGTGGTCCGCGGTGCCCGTGGACTCCGCTGAGGGTTCCGGCGGTTCGTCGTCGACGGGTGTGGTCGTCGGGATCGTCGCGGGTGTCGTCGCCCTCGCGGGTCTCGGGGTGTTCGTGGCGATGCGGCGGCGGGCCACGGCCGAGGACCGCGAGTAGACGGGCGAACGGGTACTCATGACCGCCGATGCGACATCCGCTCCCGTCGAGGGCGCTCGGACGGCCTCCGGTCCGGTGCAGGACGGACCGGAGGCCCCCCGCGGGCCGCGGGCCCGCACCACCACCGCGTATCCGCGATATGTGGCGGGCAAGATGGCCGGCGCGGCCGTGTCCCTCCTGGCCGTCCTCGTCACCGGTTTCTTCCTCTTCCGGCTGATCCCGGGCGACCCGGTGAAGTTCATGACCGGCGGCCGCCAGGTGTCGACCGAGCAACTCGCCGTCTATCGAAGGGAGTTCGGGCTGGACCTGCCGTTGTGGCAGCAGTTCACGGACTATTGCGGCAAGGCTCTCACGGGTGATCTGGGAACGTCGTACCAGTTCAACGCGCCGGTGGTCGACAAGATCACCGAGGCGTTGCCGAACACGCTGCTGCTCACCGGCACGGCCTTCGTCCTCTACACGGCGCTCGGCATCGTGCTCGGCATCCGGTCGGCGTGGCGGCACGGGCGGCTCGGGGACCGGCTCAACACGGGTCTGGCGCTGCTCCTCTACTCCCTCCCGTCCTTCTGGCTCGGGCTGCTGCTGATCATCACGCTGGGGGTGGGCATCGGGCCGATTCCGGGGCTGTTCCCCACCGGTGGCATGGAGTCGGGCGGCGAGGAGGGCTTCGCCCAGGTCCTGGACGTGGCGCACCACTTGGTCCTGCCGGTGGCGACGCTGGTGGCGGTGGAGTACGGGCAGACTCTGCTGGTGACGCGGTCGGCGTTGCTGGACGAGATGGGCAGCGACTATCTGACCACCGCGCGCGCCAAGGGGCTCCGTGAGGACCTGGTCCGGCACCGGCACGCGGTGCCCAACGCGCTGCTGCCGACAGTGACGCTGATCTTCATCAACCTCGGGCGGACAGTGGCCGGGGTGATCCTGGTGGAGACGGTCTTCTCCTGGCCGGGGCTCGGCGGGTTGTTCTACCAGGCGCTGAGCGTGCCCGATCTACCGTTGGTGCAGGGGCTGTTCCTCGTGTTCGCCGCGGCGGTGATCGTGATGAACACGCTGGCCGATCTGATCTATCCGCTGCTCGATCCCCGGGTGGGCCGATGACGACGGACGAGGGCACGACGGACGAGGGCACGATGACCGGGACAGCGGCGACCCCGCCGGCGGCCGCACCGGCCGCCCGGGGCAGCACGGGAGGTCCGCGCACGCTCGCGTGGCGGCGGCGCAGGGCCTCGGCGGCGCGGTTCTGGCGGCGGTACCGCACCCACCGGTCCGGCGTCGTGGGCCTGGCCGCGCTCCTGCTGTTCGCGCTGGCGGCCCTGACCGCTCCGTTGCTGGCCGGCTCCGACGTGGACAACGTGACGGACGCGCCGGGCAGTCCGCTGGAGCGCCCGAGCGCCGAATTTCCCTTCGGCACCGACCAGTTCGGAAGGAATCTGCTCGGTCTGGTGATCTGGGGTGCGCGGGTGTCGCTGCTCGTGGGGCTGCTCGCCGCCGTACTGTCGGTGGCGATCGGCACCCTGATCGGAGTGACGGCGGGACACTTCCGGGGGTGGTACGCGACGGTGGCGATGCGGGTCACCGACTGGTTCCTGGTGATGCCCACACTGGTCCTGGCGATCGCGCTGGCCACCGTGATGTCCCGTTCGCTCGTCACGATCGTGGTGGCGATCGGGGTCACGACCTGGCCGACGACGGCCCGGCTGGTGCGCGCGCAGACCCTGGCGGTGGAGACCCGGCCGTACATCGAACGCGCGCGGGCGCTGGGCGGCGGCCACTGGCATGTGATGTCGCGCCATGTGCTGCCCCATGTGATGCCGCTGGTGCTGGCGCAGACGACCCTGATCATCTCCGCGGCGATCCTGGCGGAGGCGACCCTGGCGTTCCTCGGGCTCGGTGATCCGACGGTGGTGTCGTGGGGCGGGCTGCTGCAGGACGCGCGGGAGGCGGGTGCGGTCAGCGCCGGGCACTGGTGGTACCTGGTGCCACCGGGCATCGCGATCGCCGTGGTGGCACTGGCGTTCACGCTCTGCGGGCGTGCCGTGGAGTCCGTCCTCAACCCCAGGCTGGGGGTGTCCCGTTGAGTCTGCTCGACGTCAGGGACCTGACGGTGACGTATGCGGGCGGGGCCGCCGCGGTGCGCGGGGTGGACCTGAGCCTGGAGGCCGGGCAGAAGCTGGGCATCGCCGGGGAGTCGGGCTGCGGCAAGTCGACGCTCGCGCTGGCCCTGCTGCGGCTGCTGCCGTCCGGGACGCGGACCGGCGGGGAGATCCTCCTGGACGGCGAGGACGTGCTCGCCATGAAGTGGGGCCGCCTACGGGCGGTCCGCTGGGCCGGGGCCTCGATCGTGTTCCAGGGCGCGATGCACTCGCTCAACCCCGTGCACCGCATCGGCGACCAGATCGCCGAGCCGGTCCTGCTGCACCGGAAGGCGACCCCGTCGGGGGCCCGGAAGAAGGCCGGCGAGCTGCTGGAGCAGGTCGGCCTGCCGGCCGCTCGGGCGGCCGACCACCCGCACGAGCTGTCCGGCGGTCAGCGTCAGCGCGTCATGATCGCGATGGCGCTGGCCTGCGATCCGATGCTGATCGTCGCGGACGAGCCGACCACCGCGCTCGATGTGATGATCCAGGCGCAGATCCTGCGGCTCATCGAGCAGCTGGTGGCCGACCAGGACGTGGGCCTGATCATGATCAGTCACGATCTGGCGGTCCTCGCCGACACCTGTGACCGGCTCGCGGTGATGTACGCGGGCCGGGTGGTGGAGGAGGGTCCGGCCCAGCAGGTGTACGAGGCCGCCCGGCACCCGTACGCCCGTGCCCTGTCGGCGGCGTTCCCCCGCATCGGCGACCCGGCGTCGCGCTTCGCGCCGCGCGGCCTGGCTGGCGACCCGCCGGACCCTTCGGTACTGCCGGCCGGGTGCACGTTCCATCCGCGCTGCCCGGTGGCCCTGGAGTCCTGCGCGGTGGACGACCAGCCGCTGCGGGTGGCAGGGCCAAAGCGACGGGCGGCATGCGTACGGGTCACGACGGACGCGACGGAGGAGCCACCGGTCCACGAGCCGGGGCCGCGTGAGTCCCGATCTCGGGGTTCCGATGCGTGCTCCCTGAAAGAAGTGAGGCGTATCACCCCATGACGGCCTCCCCCGCTGCTGCCCCCGGCCCTCCGGGTTCCCCCGGCTCCCCCGCGTTCCCCGGCGCCCCCCTGCTGAGCGCCCAAGCAGTGCGGGTCGCCTTCCCCGGACGGCACGGTGCCGGTCCCGCCCGCGCGGTGGACGGTGTCGACCTCGGCATCCGGCCCGGTGAGATCGTCGCCCTGGTGGGCGAGTCGGGCTGCGGCAAGACGACCCTGGCCCGCGCCCTGCTGGGCCTGGTCGAGCCGACCGCGGGACGCGTCTCCTTCGACGGGCGCCCGCTCGACTACTCCGGCCGCTCCCTCAAGGCGTACCGCAAGCGGGTCCAGCTGGTCCTCCAGGACCCGAGCGGCTCGCTCAACCCCCGGCACACGGTGTACGACGCGGTGGCCGAGGGGCTGCGCATCCACGGGTACGGCGGTGACGAACGGGAGGCGGTCGCGAAGGCCCTGTCCCGGGCCGGGCTGCGGCCGCCGGAGCGCTTCTTCCTGCGCTATCCGCACGAGCTGTCCGGCGGTCAGCGCCAGCGGGTGGTGATCGCGGGCGCGCTGGTCCTGGAACCCGAACTCCTCATCGCGGACGAGCCGGTGGCCTCCCTGGACGCCTCCGTACGCGGCGAGATCCTGGCCCTGCTGCTCCGGCTCCGTGCCGAGCTGGGCCTGTCCGCGCTGGTGGTCACGCACGACCTCGGGCTGGCCTGGAACATCGCCGACCGGGTCGCGGTGATGTATCTCGGCCGGATCGTGGAGACCGGGGCGGTGGAGCAGGTGCTGACCGCGCCCCGGCACCCGTACACGCAGGCCCTGTTGTCGGTGCTCCCCAAGGCCCCGGGCGACCCGGTGGTCCTGACCGGTGAGCCGCCGGATCCGACCCGTGTTCCAGGGGGCTGCCGGTTCCACGCGCGCTGCCAGATCCTGCTCGGCGGGGAGGCGGACCGGGCGGGCGTCGCGGACGCGTGCCGGACCCGGGACCTGGAGATCCTCGACGGCGGGGGTGGGGACGACGGAGGCGAGGGCACGGTCGGCCAGGTGGCCTGCCACTGGGCCCACGCGCGCGAGGCCCGGGGTCCGTCCGGGCCCTCTGCCCCGCCGCTTCGCGCGTAAGAGCCGGTCGGGTGACCTTCGATCGGAGAGCGGACGCGGTCCGGTGCGTGCGATTCCAAGGCGCCGGGATGTGTGCGTGCCAGGGCGTGGCCGCCCGATCAGAGGTCATCCGACCGGCTCTGAGGGCCCGTGTACGTGCCTACGGCCTCTCGGCCGCTGCCACCAGTTCCTTGCAGCGCCTGACGTCCGCGGCGATCTGCTCCATCAGCGCCTCGAGCGAGTCGAACTTCGCCTGCCCGCGGACGAAGGCGAGGAAGTCGACGGCGACGTGCAGGCCGTAGAGGTCCAGGTCGACGCGGTCGATGGCGTACGCCTCGACCGTGCGCTCGGTGCCGTCGAACTGGGGGTTGGTGCCGACGGAGATCGCGGCCGGCATGGCCTCGCCCTGGGCGTGCAGCCAGCCCGCGTAGACGCCGTCGGCGGGGATCGCGGTGTGCGGGAGCGTCTCGACGTTGGCCGTGGGGAAGCCCAGTTCGCGGCCGCGCCGGGCACCGCTGACGACCACGCCCTCCACCCGGTGCGGGCGGCCCAGGATCTCGGCGGCGCCCTCGACCTCGCCCTCGACGATCAGGCGGCGGGTGAGGGTGGAGGAGAACGGCTCGCCGCCGCCGGCCTCGCCGCTCACGTACAGTTCGACGACCTCGACCTCGAAGTCGTAGATCTTGCCCTGTTCCGCGAGGAAGTCCACGGTGCCCGCGGCCCGGTGGCCGAAGCGGAAGTTGGGGCCCTCGACGACCGCCTTGGCGCGCAGTTTGTCGACCAGGACCTTGCCCACGAACTCGGCCGGCGACAGCTTCGAGAACTCCGTGGTGAAGGGGAGGATCAGGACCGCGTCCACTCCCAGCTCGGTCATGAGTTCCGCGCGGCGGTGATGCGGGGCGATCAGCGGCGGGTGGCTGCCGGGGCGGACGACCTCGCTGGGGTGCGGGTCGAAGGTGACGACGACCGTGGGGACACCCAGTTCCCGGGCACGGTTCACGGCGTGCCTGATGATCAGCTGGTGCCCGCGGTGGACTCCGTCGTAGGAACCGATGGTGACGACGCTGCGCCCCCAGTCCTGGGGGATGTCCTCCAAGCCACGCCAGCGCTGCACTGCCTGCTCCTTGTCGAAACCTTGTCGGGCCGAGTCCGTGGACTTCTCCTGCGCAGGTCTAAGGGTGCCATGCCGACCGCCGTCGGCTCGCATCGGCATCGGCGCTCGGGCACTGTGACGCTGTGCACTCCCGGACAGGCCCTCAGGCGGGGACGCCCACTCCCGCCCGGGCCTCGATCATCCGCCGGGTGCCGGGTCCGAGCACATCCGCCCACTCCTGGGGCGCGTCCGCCAGCCAGTGGGCCAGGGCGGCGGCGAAGCCTGGGACGTGCCGCCCCAGGTCGGCCAGGACGTGGTCGAAGCGGGCGGCGCCGTCGGGGGTGCGGACGAGGAGCAGCCCTGTGTGGTGGACGAGCTCGCGCGCGGGGTCGCCGGTCCGCCGGGGGCCGTCGACGTGGCGGGGGCCGTCGGCGTGGCGGGCGGCTGCGCCCAGCACCGCGGCCAGTAGGTCGGGGTCGTGGTCGCGGGTGAGGAGCGGGTCCAGCAGTTCGCGGCGCAGGGGGCGCGAGGCGGGGGTGCCGGGCTCGGCGAGGGCACCGGCGAGGGCGGCCCGCAGCGGCTGCGGACCGGCGTCCAGCAGGCCGGTGAGCAGGGGCAGGAGTACGTCTCGGTCGGCCGGCTCCTGGTCCAGGCGCCGGTCCGCGTACGCGGCCAGCTGTCCCGCGAGGTCCGGCCGCCGCTCCACCGCCGCCCTCACCAGCGCGGCTACGCGGGGGGCCAGTGCGGGCGCGTCCGCGTCGGCGTCCACATGGGCATCCGCATCGGTGGAAACGGGCGCACCGGCGGGAGTGTCCGGCGTCTCGCGCGCCTCCATCCGGGCGAGCCTCGCGCGAAAGGCGTCGAGGACGGCCTCCGGGTGGGTGGCGAGGGCGCCGGCCAGCGCGCTCGGCGGGACGTACGGGTCGCCGGCCGCGAAGTGTTCCAGAGCCCGCGCGAGGTGGCGGTCCCTGCTGCTCGGGTCCTGGACGAGCAGGGCGAGCGCGCCGCCGTGCAGGGCGCGGTCGCCGGTGCGTACGAGCAGGGCGAGGGCCGCGTACCGCAGCAGGGTGCGGTCGGCCTCGTCACGGGCGTGCGGTGCGGCCAGCAGCCCGTACGTCACCGCTGCCGCGCGGCGGGCGGGGCGCTCGTCGCGCGCCCAGCGGTCGACGGCCCGGCACACCACCGAGGGGTCTTCCTCGGCCAGCACGCCGAGCAGTTGTCCGGCCCGCCGGTGCGGGCTGTCGGCGAGCGTCTCGGTCAGGGTGTCCGGGGCGCGGTGCCGGTGGGTGTGCAGCAGTGCTTGTGCCGCTGTCGCGACCGTCGCGTGCGGGGTGGCGGGCAGCGGCCGTTCGTCCTCGAACCACCGGACGAGGTGCGGGAGTACGGCGCCGGGGTCGGCGCTGAACAGGCGGGAGGCGGCGTCCAGGAACCGGGGGCCGGTCTCGCCCGGGGGGCCGTCGGCGTGGACGAGTCCGCGCAGCAGCTCGAAGCCGGTCTCCAGGGGCAGGGGGAGAGCGGTCCAGAAGGCCGGACCCAGCTCGCCGGGCACCGGCCGCCGCTGCTGCCGCCAGGCCACGATCCGGTCGGCCAGCAGCCGCAGCACCCCGGTGTAGGGCGTCGCGTCGGGCGCGCGCGCGAGGGTCTCGGTGAGCAGCCGGGCGGCCCACCACGAGCCGGTTCCGGCGTCGAGGGCGTGCACCAGGTCCGCGAGCCGGGAGGCGAGCGGGTCTGTGCCGTGCTGCCGGGCGAGCAGCAGCATGGCCTGGACGACGGGCCCGACGCGGTGGTGCGGAACGGGGGTGGTGTCGGTGGTGTCGGTGGTCTCGGGGTCGTGATGCGCGCCGGGGTTGCCGTGGACCAGGGCACGCAGGGCCCCGTCCAGGTCCAGGTGGGTGCCCTGGAGCCAGTCGGCGAGTTCCGCGTGGGCGAAGCGGTAGCCGGTCCCGGCGGGGACGAGAAGGCCCTCGGCGAGTACGGCGGGGGCCCAGCCGGTCCCGCCGCCGAGCCCGGCCGGTGCGGGCCCCCACGGGAACACCGCCTCGAACGCCTCCCGGTCCAGCTCGCCCTGACCGGGGCCGAGGCTGCGGCGGGCGGCTTCGTGCACCTGCCCGGCGACCCGGGCGGCCAGCCGGCGTACGGCGGTGCCGCGCAGCCCGTTCTCGGCGGCGAGGCGTACGGCCACGCGCAGGCACATCAGGTCCAGGTGGGCGGAGAGGACATCGTGGCGGTCCGCGCGGGCGTCCGGCGCGCGCGGGGCGTCGGCGAGGGCGGCCCTGATCTCCGCGAGCAGCCGGAGCGTCAGCGGGTGCCGGGTGTCGGCCGGGGAGCCCTCCGGGATGCCGTAGCGGGCCCGTGCCTCGATGGCCTCGTCGGCGGTCAGGTCGCCGAGACGCACGCACGCGGGGAGGCCCTCGGCCGGGGGTCCACCCGGGGACTCGCTTTGAGGCCCGCCCTGATGTCGGTGCAGCAGCTCTGCCGGGAGGAGCGCACCCGCGCTCTCCCAGTACTCCGCGCGGCACCCCACCACCAGGCGCGCCCCGGTCCGCCGCAGCCACCGTGCCGTCCCGTCGGTCCACTGGGCGAGGCGGCCGGCCAGGACGGGCGGCATCTCCTCGGGGCCGTCGAGGAGGAGCAGCAGCGGGCGGCCGGCGCTGCGGGCCAGGCCGGCGAGGCGGGCCGGGCCGGTGTCGCCGAGGCCTTCGGGTCCGGCCGGAATCGGGGTGCGGGAGGCGGCGACGATGCGGGCGGCCCGGTCGAGCGCCCGCTGGGCCGCGTCGGCGACGGAGAGGTCGTCCTCCCGCAGATCGGCGCCGCGCAGCCACAGCGTGGGGCCGCCGGCGCGGTGGCGGCGGGCGGCGAGCGCCGCCAGCTCCGTCGTACGGCCGCTGCCGGACGGTCCGACGAGGCCGAGGACCGCGGCCGGGCCGTGTTCGAACGCGGTGAACTCCGCGGTGACGGCGGCCCGTTCCACCGGAACGACGTCTCCGGGGGCGAGGGCGCCCGACGGGCCGTCCTGCCCGACCGAGGTGGCGGTGAGTTCCAGCACGCCGGCGAGGTTGAGGTCGGTGCCGTACGCCGGGACCGTCGCCGCGTTCTCGGCGAGGAGTGCGGCGAGGGCGGCCGGAGCGGGGCGGAGCGGCACGGCGAAGCCGCCGTCGCGGCCGCCGGAGCGGAGCGCGGTGCCGAGGACACCGAGGACGGCACCGGTGGCGGCGTCGAGCACCGGGCCGCCGGCCGCTCCGCCGCCGGTGCGCAGCGCGTCACGGCCGGTGGTGCCGATGGCGAGCTCCAGCGCGTCGTCGAGGGTGTGGCAGCGCTCGGTGGCGGTGTACGTCACGGTGGTCGCGCCGAGTACGCGCGCCTCGCGCCAGCACCCGGCGGCGATCCGCACGTAGGCGCCGCTGTCGAGGCGGTCCCGCGCGGTGACGGGCAGCGGTTCGACGCCGAGCCCTTCGGCGTGTACGAGGGCGAGGCCGAGCTCGGGCAGCGGGGTGACGGCGCCGGCGCCCACGACGCGGTGGCGGTCGCCGGGGGCGTACAGGACGAGGCCGGGGAGGCCGTCGACGGCCTCGTGGCTGGTGATCAGCGTGCCGCGGTGGTCGGCGGGGAAGGCGAGACCGCGCGGGCGGCCGTCGAGGTCCTGGACGCGGACGAGGACATCGGCGGGCGACGGCTCCCGCCGCGCCGGAGGGGCCTCCCCCGGACTCCGGCCGGCCGGGTCGTGGAGCGTGTCCCGCTCATGACGGGACGGGTCGCGCGACGTCATCGTCGAACCTTCATGCCGTGCCTTCGTGCTGTGCCTTCGACTGCCTCGGCTCGACAGTAGGGCCGGGTGATCAGCGACACAGCGCCCTCGGTAAACGCGCCCCCTTCCACTCCCCCCGTTCACTCCGAGCGCCTGCACTTACGGGTGAAAGGACGGCCACAAGTGGATACACCTGGGGTGGGGGAACCGGGGGGGGCCGTGGAGCGGCGGCATGCAATCCCTGTGACGCCGCTCCACGGGCGGACCCTGCGGCGCCGGGCGGCTGGTGGGGACGGTGGGGACGGTGGCCCGCACGGGACGGTCGAGCGGCCGGGCCGACCGCCTTCCCGCCGAACGCCGAGGGACCGGTCGAGCCCGCCGAGGGGTCACACCGGTGGAACCATGGGCCGGTCGAGCCGCAGGGTCGGCCGGCCGGACAAACCAGTCGGCCGATGAGACCGGCGAGACCGGTACTGCCGATCGCACAGCCGATCGCACGGCCGATCGCACGGCCGAACCGACCACTCCGATGAATCCGCTCGACCAGTCACGCCGGCAAGGCCCGGCGATAACGCCGGTCACGCGGTGAGCGTGCCAGGCCCACCGCACGGCGGACCGATCAGGCCGTTTTCTGGCCAGGCCGGTCCCCATCGGACTCACCGGACGGTTCACCAGTGATACCGCCGAGCGGTGGGCCGGCCGGGAGATGGGCCGGTGAGGTCCACCGGGCAGTCGGACCGGTCACACCGGTGAGCCTGCCGGCCCGCCCGACCGTCAGCCGAAGACCGCCAGGCTCTTGGCCTTGCCCCGGTGTTCCTCGACGAGGGCGAGGAAGGTGCCCTCGGGGTCGAAGACGGCCACCGGGCCGGTGCCCGCGTACTCCTCGGGCATCTCCAGGCGCACGCCGTTGGTGAGCAGCCGGGCGCGCCGGGCGTCGACGTCCCAGCGGGGGAAGGCCGCCGCGGCGGCCTCCGCGATCGGCAGCACGGTCAGTTCCTGCTGGAGCCGGCCGAGGGTGCGGGCCGCGTCCAGCTTGTACGGGCCGACGCGGGTCCTGCGCAGCACCGTGAGGTGACCGCCGACGCCCAGGTCGGCGCCCAGGTCGCGAGCGAGGGCGCGGATGTACGTACCGGAGGAGCAGACGACGGAGACGACCAGGTCGAGCACCGGGGTGCCGTTCTCGGCGACGCCCGGGCGGACGTCGTACACGGTGAACGAGGAGACGGTGACCGGCCGGGCCGGGATGTCGAACTCCTCGCCCTCACGGGCCCGCTTGTAGGAGCGCACTCCGTCGATCTTGATGGCGCTGACCTTGGACGGCACCTGCATGATGGCACCGGTCAGCTTGGCCACCCCGGCGTCGACGGCCTCGCGGGTGACCCCGGAGGCGTCCGTGGACGACGTGATCTCGCCCTCGGCGTCGTCCGTGAGAGTGTCCTGCCCGAGCCGGATGGTGCCCAGGTACTCCTTCTCGGTCAGCGCGAGGTGGCCGAGGAGCTTGGTGGCCCGCTCGAGGCCGAGGACGAGGACGCCCGTCGCCATCGGGTCGAGAGTGCCGGCGTGGCCGACGCGGCGGGTTCGGGCGATGCCGCGCATCTTGGCGACCACGTCGTGCGAAGTGAAGCCCGACGGCTTGTCGACGATGACAAGGCCGTCGGGCGTGGTGTGCTTCTGGGTCATTCGGCGGTGTCGTCCGTCTCTGCGTCCTCGGCGTCCTCGGGCTTGCGGTACGGGTCGGCCCCGCCCGCGTACGCGGCGCCCGCGGACGCCTCGCGCACCTTGGCGTCGGACTGGCGCGCCTTGTCGAGGAGGTCCTCGATGTTGCGCGCGGTGTCCGGGAGCGCGTCCATGACGAACGCCAGGGTCGGCGTGAACTTCACGCCCGCCGCCCGGCCCACCTCGGAGCGCAGGATGCCCTTGGCGCTCTCCAGACCCGCCGCGGCGGCCTTCCGCTCCTCGTCGTCCCCGTACACCGTGTAGAAGACGGTCGCCTCCCGCAGGTCACCCGTGACCCGGGTGTCCGTGATGGTGACGTGCGTGCCGAGCCGCGGGTCCTTGATCCCGCGCTGCAGCTTCTGGGCCACCACCTCTCGGATGAGGTCCGCCAGCCTTTTCGCCCGCGCGTTGTCGGCCACTGGTCCGTCTCCCGTTCTTTCCTGTCTGAGTTGTCAAAGCCCCGCGTTCCCGGAGCCTGGATTCGTCAGTCGTCCTCGCCGTGGAAGCGCCGCCTGACGGACAGCAGTTCCACCTCGGGGCGCCCGGCGACCAGCCGCTCGCACCGGTCCATTACGTCGGTCAGGTGCGCCGCGTCGCCGGACACCACCGCCAGGCCGACGACGGCCCTGCGATGAAGATCCATGTGATCCACCTCGGCCGCGCTCACCGCGTACTTCCGCTGGAGCTCGGCGACGATCGGGCGGACGACGGAGCGCTTCTCCTTCAGCGACCTGACGTCACCGAGGAGGAGGTCGAAGGACAGCGTCCCCACATACATGCACAACCGGTTCACCCGCCGGTACGGGATCGGCGTCCCCGCCGTCCGTGGTGGGCAGGGACATCAGAACCGTACATCGAAGGGGCTGACCGATCGACGGATATT
Organism: Streptomyces chlorus; assembly: GCF_042655885.1. Taxonomy (NCBI): domain Bacteria; kingdom Bacillati; phylum Actinomycetota; class Actinomycetes; order Kitasatosporales; family Streptomycetaceae; genus Streptomyces; species Streptomyces chlorus. The sequence continues at coordinate 11,246 of NZ_JBHSOA010000023.1, read as the reverse complement.
ACGCTCCGTGGACCCGGCCGGGGAGCGTACCCGACCCGGTTCCCCGGTTTCGTGACCCGTCCCCGGCCCTGTGTCCGTCCCCGGACACACGAGCCGGCCGGCGGGACAGCGGTCCCGCCGGCCGGCTCACACCGTGGGGTGTTACGCCCGCGGCTTCTCGCGCATCTCGTAGGTCGCGATGACGTCGTCGACCTTGATGTCGTTGAAGTTTCCGAGGTTGATACCGCCCTCGAAGCCTTCGCGGATCTCGGTGACGTCGTCCTTGAAGCGACGCAGGCCGACGATGTTGAGGTTCTCCGCGATGACCTTGCCGTCGCGGATGAGGCGCGCCTTGGTGTTGCGCTTGACCTCGCCGGAGCGGATGAGGACACCCGCGATGTTGCCCAGCTTGGACGAGCGGAAGACCTCGCGGATCTCCGCCGTGCCGAGCTCGACCTCTTCGTACTCCGGCTTGAGCATGCCCTTGAGGGCTGCCTCGATCTCCTCGATCGCCTGGTAGATGACCGAGTAGTACCGGACATCCACGCCTTCGCGCTCGGCCATCTGCTGTGCCCGCCCGGCGGCGCGCACGTTGAAGCCGATCACGATGGCGTCCGAGCCCATCGCCAGGTCGATGTCGGACTCCGTGACCGCACCGACGCCGCGGTGCAGGACGCGGATGTCGACCTCTTCGCCGACGTCCAGCTGGAGCAGCGAGGACTCGAGGGCCTCGACCGATCCGGACGCGTCACCCTTGATGATCAGGTTCAGCTGCTGGATCTCGCCGGCCTTGAGCACCTTGTCCAGGTCCTCCAGCGACACGCGGCGCGTGCGCTTGGCGAACGCGGCGTTGCGCTCACGGGCGGCGCGCTTCTCGGCGATCTGACGGGCCGTACGGTCCTCGTCGACGACGATGAAGTTGTCGCCCGCACCCGGGACGTTGGTCAGGCCCAGGACCTGGACCGGCGTCGATGGGCCGGCCTCGGCGACGTTGTTGCCGTTGTCGTCGAGCATGGCGCGCACGCGGCCGTAGGCGTCGCCCACCACCATCGTGTCGCCGACCCGCAGGGTGCCTCGCTGGACGAGGACGGTCGCCACGGCACCGCGGCCGCGGTCGAGCCGGGACTCGATCGAGATGCCCTGCGCGTCCTGCGTCGGGTTGGCCCGCAGGTCGAGCGAGGCGTCGGCGGTGAGGACGACGGCCTCCAGGAGGCTGTCGATGTGCAGACCCTGCTTGGCGGAGATGTCGACGAACATGGTGTCGCCGCCGTACTCCTCGGCCACGAGGCCGTACTCGGTCAGCTGACCGCGCACCTTGGTCGGGTCGGCGCCCTCGACGTCGATCTTGTTGACCGCGACGACGATCGGGACCTCGGCCGCCTTCGCGTGGTTGAGCGCCTCGACCGTCTGCGGCATGACGCCGTCGTTGGCCGCGACGACCAGGATCGCGATGTCGGTCGACCGCGCACCACGGGCACGCATGGCGGTGAACGCCTCGTGACCCGGGGTGTCGATGAAGGTGATCCTGCGCTCTTGGTCGTTGACCTCGGTCGCGACCTGGTAGGCACCGATGTGCTGGGTGATGCCACCGGCCTCGCCCGCGACGACGTTCGTCTTGCGGATGGCGTCGAGGAGGCGGGTCTTGCCGTGGTCGACGTGACCCATGACGGTGACGACCGGCGGACGGACCACCAGATCGTCCTCGCCGCCCTCGTCCTCACCGAACTCCAGGTCGAAGGACTCGAGCAGTTCGCGGTCCTCCTCCTCCGGGCTGACGATCTGAACCGTGTAGTTCATCTCGCCGGCGAGGAGCAGGAGCGTCTCGTCGGAGACGGACTGGGTCGCGGTGACCATCTCGCCGAGGTTCATCATGACCGCGACGAGCGACGCCGGGTTGGCGTTGATCTTCTCCGCGAAGTCGGTGAGCGAGGCACCGCGCGACAGGCGAATGCTCTCGCCGTTGCCGCGGGGCAGCATCACGCCGCCGACCGACGGGGCCTGCATGGCCTCGTACTCCTGGCGCCTCTGCCGCTTCGACTTGCGGCCACGACGGGCCGGACCGCCGGGACGGCCGAAGGCGCCCTGCGTGCCACCACGGCCACCAGGACCGCCGGGACGGCCACCGAAGCCGGGACGGCCACCGCCACCGGCGAAGCCACCGCCGCCACCGGGACGACCGGCGAAACCGCCACCGCCACCAGGACGACCGGCACCGCCGCCGCCACCGGGACGACCGGCGAAACCGCCACCGCCACCAGGACGACCGGCACCGGCGCCGCCACCGGGACGACCGGCACCGGCCGGACCACGGCCACCGCCGGGACCGCCACCGGGACGGGGACCGGCAGCCGGACGCTGCGGCATCATGCCGGGGTTGGGACGCGGACCACCGGGGCCGGGGCCGCCGCCGGGACGGGGACCGCCCTGCGGACGCGGCATCGAGCCCGGGGAGGGACGCTGCCCGCCCGGAGCCTGCGGACGCGGACCGGCGCCGCCCTGACCACCGGGGGTCTGGGGACGGGGACCGGCGCCGGGGGCGCCGGGACCGCCGGGACGCGCGCCCTGCGGGCGGGGCGCCTGCGGGCGGGCCATACCGGTGGAGCCACCGGAGGTGAAGGGGTTGTTACCCGGACGCGGACCGGCCGGGCGTCCACCCGGACGCTGACCGCCGCCACCGGGGCGCTGACCCTGACCGGCCGGACGGCCACCCTGGCCGCCCTGACCACCCTGGCCGGCGGGACGACCGCCGGGCTTGGGGGCACCGGGACGCGCGTTGGACTTCGGACCCGACGGAGCCGACGGAGCCGCCGGAGCCGGAGCCGGAGCCGGAGCAGCGGCCGGCGGGGCCTGGAACTCCGGGGCCGCCGGTGCCGGACGCGGCGCGGGGCGCGGCCCCGGACGCGGGCCGGGGGTCGTCGGAGCGGGCGCCGACGGGACCTCGGGCTGCTGCGCCGCGGGGGGCTTGGATGCGGCCGGCGGCCGCGGTGCTGCGGGACGTGCCTGCGCCGGGGACGGCGCGGGCCTGGGCGCGGCCTTCCTGGGCGCGCCGGGCTTGGCACCGGACTTGCCGTTGCCCCCGCCCTGCTGGAACGCGTCGGTCAGCTTGCGTACTACGGGCGCTTCGATCGTGGAAGACGCCGAACGGACGAATTCACCGAGCTCCTGGAGCTTGGCCATGACGACCTTACTCTCGACACCGAACTCCTTGGCGAGTTCGTAGACCCGGACCTTAGCCACTTCGCTCCTTTGAGGTCCGGGTTGCGTCCGGACCGTCGCTAGTTCATGGGCGTACTCATCGCGTACTCATCGAGTGCTCATCGCAATCTCGACCTGCTTTCGACTCGCGAGGTACCAGACCGCACGGGGGGGGTTCCGCACGGCATGTCTTCTTACGGATTGCTGTCGCAACCCTGTGCCTGCTCGACGTAGTGGCGCAACGCCTTTACGTCGAGTGGTCCCGGGACGCGGAGCGCCCGCGGAAACGCCCTTCGGCGCACCGCCTGGTCAAGACAGACCGGGGCGGGGTGCACATACGCACCCCGGCCGGGCAGCGTACCGCGTGGATCGGGGACGCACGCACCCTCGATCATCACGATCCGCAGCAGCTCGTTCTTGACCGCTCGCTCCCGGCAGCCCACGCAGGTGCGCTCGGAGCGCGCGTGGGTAGGTGTCCGGCCAGACACTACTAAGTCTACCTCCCCGGACCGACCTCACCCCTTTGGGGCAAGTATCGAACACGTGCCGCGCGCAAGACTGTCGTCATCTCAGCGAGCGGCGGCCTGGATCTATTCCCCGGGCTGTTCCGTGTCCGGCCGGATGTCGATCCGCCAGCCGGTCAGACGGGCGGCCAGGCGGGCGTTCTGCCCCTCCTTGCCGATCGCCAGGGACAGCTGGTAGTCCGGCACGGTCACCCGGGCGGACCGGGCCGCCAGGTCCACGACCTCCACCTTGGTGACGCGGGCCGGGGAGAGCGCGTTGGCCACCATCTCGGCCGGGTCGTCCGCCCAGTCGACGATGTCGATCTTCTCGCCGTTCAGCTCGCCCATCACGTTGCGTACGCGGCCGCCCATGGGGCCGATGCAGGCGCCCTTGGCGTTCAGCCCGGACCGGGTGGAGCGGACGGCGATCTTCGTACGGTGGCCGGCCTCGCGGGCGATGGCGGAGATCTCCACCGAGCCGTCGGCGATCTCCGGCACCTCCAGGGCGAAGAGTTTCTTCACCAGATTGGGATGTGTGCGCGACAGGGTGACGGACGGGCCGCGCACGCCCTTCGCCACCCGGACGACGTAACTGCGCAGCCGCAGCCCGTGCGGGTAGGTCTCGCCGGGCACCTGCTCCTGCACCGGCAGGATGGCCTCCAGCTTGCCGATGTCGACCAGAACGTTCTTCGGGTCGCGGCCCTGCTGGACCACGCCGGTGACGATGTCGCCCTCACGGCCGGCGTACTCGCCGAGCGTCGCGTCGTCCTCGGCGTCGCGCAGGCGCTGCAGGATGACCTGCTTGGCCGTGCTGGCGGCGATGCGGCCGAAGTCGGACGGGGTGTCGTCGAACTCACGGGCCTCCTGGCCCTCGTCGAGGTCCTCGGGGTCCTCCTTCGCCCACACCGTCACATGCCCGGTCTCCCGGTCGAGCTTCACGCGCGCGTGGCGGCGGCTTCCCTCGGTGCGGTGGTAGGCGATGAGGAGGGCCGACTCGATGGCCTCGACCAGCAGGTCGAAGGAGATCTCCTTCTCCCGTACCAAACCACGCAGGGCGCTCATGTCGATGTCCACGGCTACGCCTCCTCTTCCGGCTCGTCGTTGGTGTCGTTGGTGTCGTTCGCGTCCTGCGCGGCGGACTTGTCGTCCTTGCGGTTGAACTCGACCTGGACGCGCGCCCTGTCGATCTCGTCGAAGGCGAGCCTGCGCGCGGTGGGCTTGCGGCCCTTGACCCCGGGCACCTCGAGGTCGAGGCCGTCGTCGTCGGTCCGCAGGATCCGGGCGACCAGTTCGTCGCCCGCTGTCAGCCGGAAGCTCACCAGGCGGCCCGTGGCGCGCACGTAGTGCCGGTGCTCCGTGAGGGGGCGCTCGGCGCCCGGGGTTCCGACCTCGAGGGTGTACTCGCCGCTGCCCATCGCGTCGGTCTCGTCGAGCTTCGCCGAGAGCGCGCGGCTCACATCGGCGATGCGGTCCAGATCCGCTCCGGTGTCCGAGTCGACAACGACGCGCAGCACCCGCTTGCGGCCGACCGCGTCCACGGCGATCTCCTCGAGATCGAGGCCCTGCGAGCTGACGAGCGGTTCCAGAAGTCCTCGAAGCCTCTCGCTCTGGGTGCTGCTCATCCGGGTGACTCCTCGGCCGCGTGTGCTGTTGTGGGATGGGGCGCGTGTCTGGTCAAAGGGTATCCGGTCGCGGGGGGTGATGCCGTCCACCCGGCCACGGAGGGTGCCGCTGAGCGCCGTCGGGGAGATGCACAGGTACCGTGATCACGGGCCTAGGTCCTGTCATCGAACTCCCGGCAGACGGGAGTTCGACAACAGGGCCTGGGGCCCTTCTTCCGTCGCCACGTTCCGTACGAGCCCCCGAGGACGTCTGCCGTGCCGTTCCCCCATGCTCCGCGCGCCCGTACGGGGCCGCGCAGAAGGAGCCTGCTCGCCGTCGCCCCGACGGCCCTGCTCGCGGCGGGCTGTTCCGCCGGGTCCGGGGATGCCGGTCCCGCCGTCGGCAGCCGTCCCCCCGCCTCCGAACGGGCACGCGCGCGTGCGGCGCGCGACAGCAGGGGGCTGGCCGAGCGGTACGACGCCGTGATCGCGGCGCACGCCGGGCTCGCGCAGCGGCTGGGTCCGCTGCGCGAGGACGCCGTGCGGCACGCGAAGGCCTTCGAGAGTTTCGGGACCGCGGCGGGTTCGGCGTCGGCGTCGCCGGCGCCCACCGGGGCGGGGCCGTCCGCCTCGGCATCGGTGCCGGTGCCGGTGCCCACGAAGGAGAAGGACGCCCTCTCCGGGCTCGCCGCCGCCGAGCGGGAGATCGCCGACCGGCGCCTGGAGGCACTGCTCGACGCGTCGGCCGAGCTGGCCAGGCTGCTGGCGTCGGTGGCGGCGGCCGGCGCGGCGCATGTGTTTCTGCTGACGGAGGGCTGACGGGTGAGCGAGGCGAAGGACCGGGAGCTGCGGGCGCTCCAGGCGGCCCTGGCGGCGGAGCACGCGGCGGTGTACGGGTATGGGGTCGTCGGCGGGCGGATCGCCGACGCCCGGCGCGCGGACGCGCGCTCTGCTTACGACGCGCACCGCGCGCGCCGGGACGCGCTGGTACGCGAGGTGAAGGACACGGGCGCCGAGCCCGTTGCCGCGGCCGCGGGGTACGCGCTGCCGTTCCAGGTACCGGACCCGGCCGCGGCCGTGCGGCTCGCGGCGGAGCTGGAGAACCGGGTGGCCGGGGTGTACTCGGACCTGGTGCGCGCGAGCGGGGGCGAGCGGCGCCGTGCGGCGGCCGAGGCCCTGCGGGAGGCCGCGGTGCGGGCGGTGCGCTGGAGCGGGGAGAGCGTAGCCTTCCCTGGGCTCCCCGAGCTGGCCGAGCCGTCCTCGAAGGATCCGTCGATGCCGGCGGTGTGACGGGACCGCACGCGAGGGCGTGCCAAAGCGGCCCGAGGGGACGGCGGCAGGTGCCGCGTACAGCACGAAGGGAACGACTCGCGCATGGTCTTCGAACCGCCGCAGCGTCTGGTGAGAGCACTGGGTGAGACGGCTCCCGACGGCGGTGCGGACTGGCTGGAGAAGCTGCCCGAGGCGGCGCGCGAGGCCGTCGCACTGCGCGGGCTGACCGTGGAACGGGTACAGGTGCCCGGGGGACGCAGCAGCCTGGTGGTGCTGGTGCGGACGGCCGACGACACGCCCGCCGTGCTGAAGCTGGCCCCGGCGCGGGCCCGGCCGGAGAGTGAGCGGGCCGCACTGGCCCACTGGAACGGGCTGGGCACGGTCCGGTTGCTGGAGCCCTCCTCCTCGGACGGGGCACTGCTGCTGGAGCGACTGCACCCGGATGTCTCGGTGCGGTCGCTGCCGGAGGCGAAGGCACTGCTGGAGGCTGCCGGGACGCTGCGGCGGCTGTGGGTCGAACCGCCCGCCGGGGACACCGCTCACGCCTTCGAGACGGTGGCCGAGCGGACCGGCCGGCAGGCCGAGGCAATGCGGGCGGGTGCCGCGGGCGCTCCTGAGGTGGCACCGCTGGTGTCGGCGGCGCTGGCGGCGCGCGAGGAGTTGCTGGCCGAGCCGCCCGAGCACCGGCTGCTGCACGGCACGTTCCGGCAGAGCAAGGTGCTCTCCGCCGAGCGGATGCCGTGGTTGGCGGTCGGCCCTGACCCGGTGGTCGGGGAGTGTGCCTTCGACCTGGCCCGGCTGGTCCGCGACCGGGTGGAGGACCTGGTCGCCCAGCCGTCCGGCGCGACGACGACCCGCCGCCGGGTGAAGCGCCTGGCGGAGTCCCTGGAGATCGACCAGAAGCGTCTGCGCGGCTGGACGCTGTTCCGCGCGGTGGAGTCCGGCGTGCGTGCCCGCCGCGTCGGCCGCGTCCAGGACGCGGAGCTTCTCCTGGAGTTCGCCGGCTGGCTCTGACACCGCGCGGGAACGCCGGGAGCCCGCGCGGGGGACGGTTCCGCGCGGGCTCCCGGTGGCGGTGTGGTCAGGCCGTGAGGCGGGTGATCGCCTCGGCCACGGTGAGTTCCTCGCGTTCGCCGGTACGGCGGTCCTTCAGCTCGACGATGCCCTCCGCGGAGCGGCGGCCGGCGACCAGGATCTGCGGGACGCCGATCAGTTCGGAGTCGGTGAACTTCACGCCCGGGGAGACACCCGCGCGGTCGTCGACCAGGACGCGGACACCGGCGGCGGCGAGCTGGGCGGAGACGTCGAGGGCGAGCTCGGTCTGCAGGGCCTTGCCCGCGGCGACCACGTGGACATCGGCCGGGGCGACCTCCTTGGACCAGCACAGACCCTTGTCGTCGGCGGTCTGCTCGGCCAGGGCCGCCACCGCGCGGGAGACGCCGATGCCGTAGGAGCCCATGGTGACGCGGACGGGCTTGCCGTGCTGTCCGAGGACGTCGAGCTTGAGGGCGTCGGCGTACTTGCGGCCCAGCTGGAAGATATGGCCGATCTCGATGGCGCGGTCGAGCCGGAGGCCGGTGCCGCACTTGGGGCAGGGGTCGCCCTCGTTGACCACCACGACGTCCACGTACGCGTCGACCTCGAAGTCGCGGCCTGCGACCACGTTCTTGGCGTGGGTGTCGGCCTTGTTGGCCCCGGTGATCCAGACCGTGCCCGGTGCCACGCGCGGGTCGGCGATGTAGCGGACCTTCTCCAGGCCCTGCGGGCCGACGTAGCCGCGCACCAGGTCGGGGCGGCCGACGAAGTCCTCGGCGGTGACCAGTTCGACGACGGCCGGGGCGAAGTGCGCCTCGACCTTGCCCAGGTCGACCTCCCGGTCGCCGGGGACGCCCACGGCGACGATCTCGCCGTCGACCTTGACCAGCAGGTTCTTCAGCGTGGCCGAGGCGGGGACGCCGAGCGAGGCGGCCAGGGTCTCGATGGTGGGGGTGTCGGGTGTCGGGATGTCCTCGGCGGCCGGGACGGCGGAGCCGTCGACGGGCTTCAGCTCGTAGGAGATCGCCTCGGTGTTCGCGGCGAAGTCGCAGTTCGGGCAGTCCGCGAAGGTGTCCTCACCGGCCTCGGCGGGGGCGAGGAACTCCTCGGACTTGGAGCCGCCCATCGCGCCGGCGGTGGCGGCGCAGATGCGGTAGTCGAGGCCGAGACGCTCGAAGATCCGCTGGTACGCCTGGCGGTGCAGACCGTAGGACCGGGTCAGGCCCTCGTCGTCGAGGTCGAAGGAGTACGAGTCCTTCATCAGGAACTCGCGGCCGCGCAGGATGCCCGCGCGGGGGCGGGCCTCGTCGCGGTACTTGCTCTGGATCTGGTAGAGGATCACCGGCAGGTCCTTGTAGGAGGACGCCTGGTCCTTCACCAGGAGGGTGAAGATCTCCTCGTGGGTGGGGCCGAGGAGGTAGTCGCCGCCCTTGCGGTCCTGGAGGCGGAACAGCTCGGGGCCGTACTCCTCCCAGCGGCCGGTCGCCTCGTAGGGCTCACGCGGCAGGATGGCGGGGAGCAGTACCTCCTGGGCGCCGATGGCGTCCATCTCCTCGCGCACGACGCGTTCGACGTTGGCGAGGACCTTCTTGCCGAGGGGCAGCCAGCTCCAGATGCCGGCGGCGGTGCGGCGCACATAGCCGGCGCGGACGAGCAGCTTGTGGCTGAGGACCTCGGCGTCCGCCGGGTCGTCGCGCAGCGTTTTCGCCATCAACTGGGACATGCGCTGGACCGGTGCGTTCGCCATGGTTCTCGTACTCCTGCTGCGTCTGGGTGATGACTGGAGGTTAGCGGGGCGGGACGGGGGGGTGGAAATCGGTGACGGCCCCTCTGGCTCCACTGGCCTTCCGGCCCTACGCGCGACGGAGCGGCAAGGGGGCGCCCATCACGGCGTACGGCTTGGGGGCGCTGGGGAAGTGGACGCGGCGGGCGAGGTCCTCGTAGCCGAGGGAGCGGTACAGGCCGCGGGCGGGGCTCTCGATGTCGATGGCGGAGAGGATCGAGCGGGGTTCGTCGGCGCCGTCGGTGATCGTGGTGATCAGGGAGCGGCCGATGCCGTGCTTCTGGTGGCGCGGGTGGACGTGCAGTTCGGTGATGACGAAGGAACCGTCGAGCCAGTCGTCGTGGCCCCGGGCACGCAGATGGGGCTCGACGACCGTGGACCACCAGTGGGTGCGGTCGTTGGGCATGCCGTAGACGAAGCCGACGAGACGGCCGAAGACGGTGGCACCGAAGGCTCTGGCTCCCGGCAGGGTCATGTGACGCAGCACGATCTGCCGGCGTACGGCCACCTCGTCGGGGCCGAGGCCGAACGCCTTCGCCTGGACCGCCAGCGCCTCGTCGACGTGGGCGGCGAGGTCGAGAGGGCCGATCACGATGTCGTCGGGACCGGGGTGCCCGTGACCGGGAAAGCGCAGCATGCCGGGGAGACTACAGGGCGTCGGCACGGGGCGGGACGGCTCCGCGGGCCGCCCATCGGCACCGAGCGGGCGGGGACGGGGCTGCTGGTTCCGAGGCCGGGGAGCGGGTGGATTCAGAACAGGATGCTCATGAACTCGCCGACCTCCTGGAACCCCACCCGCTGGTAGGTCCGGCGTGCGGGGGTGTTGAAGTCGTTGACGTAGAGGCTGGCCACGGGGGCGATGTCCGCGAGGGCGTAGCGGAGCACGGCCGCCATGCCGGGGGCGGCGACGCCGCTGCCCCGGTACTCCGGGGCCACCCACACGCCCTGGATCTGGCAGGTGCGGTCGGTGGCGGCGCCGATCTCGGCCTTGAAGACGACCTTGCCGTCCGTGTCGAAGCGGGCGAAGGCGCGTCCGGCACCGACGAGTTCGGCGACGCGGGCCTGGTAGAGCAGGCCGCCGTCGCCGGCCAGCGGGGAGATCCCGACCTCCTCGGTGAACATCGCCACGCAGGCCGGCATGAGCTTTTCCATCTCGTCCTTGCGGACGCGGCGGACGTAGGGGTCCGGGGCGATGCCGTCGGGCAGGCGGTCGGTGACCATCAGGGGCTGGTGGGCGCGGACCTCGCGGGCGGGGCCCCACTGGGGTTCGAGCAGCCGCCACAGCGCGGCGGTGGGGGTGGTGGGGCCGACGACGGAGGAGCAGCGGCGGCCCGCCCGGCGGGCACGGTCGGCGAAGGCGCGGACCGCCCGGGGGGTGGCGCAGATGGGGACCAGGTTGGCGCCCGCGTAGCACAGGGACGTGAGCATGCCGCCCTCGTACCAGCCCCACATCTCGCCGCCCAGCCGCCACGGATCCAGGCCCGCGACCTGCACGCGGGATGCCACGAAGGCGTTCGCCACCGGCTCGCGGTCGAGGATGGCCAGGGCGGCGCCCAGGTCACTCGGTTCGAGGACCCGGGAGGTGGTCTGCGTCAACACGTGCGGGGGGCCTCACACACTTGGGTCTGCTGGTTTCCGCACTGTACCCGTCGAATTTGTGTGCTGCCGCTCCGCGGGAGGGAAACGGTCCTGCCCGGAGGTTTTCCGGGCAGGAAGGGCCGAGCGACCGGCCCTGGCGGGCAGACCGGCCTGACGGGCCTGACGGGCCTGACGGGCCTGACGGGCTTCGTCAGCCGGCGACCGAGATCTGGGGTTCGCCGGAGGTCACGCCGTCGGCTTCCATCTGCTCGGCGATCTTCATGGCTTCCTCGATGAGGG
>NZ_JBHSOA010000022.1:0-772 GCF_042655885.1 Streptomyces chlorus | reverse complement strand
GGACGTGCCCTTCGAGCAGCTCGTCGAGGCACTCAACCCGACCCGCTCCCTCGCCCGCCACCCCCTCTTCCAGACCCTCCTCACCTACAACAACCAGCAAGACCGCTATTCACAGCTCGAAACTGGGCAACTTGACGTGCGGCCGGTGAAATTCGAGGACTCCACGTCTCGCTTCGACTTGACGTTCGAGCTCACCGAGATGGAAACGGACGATGGCGGGTCCGTTATTCGCGGCAGCGTTGAGTACTCCACTGACTTGTTCGATGCCGAAACGGTGGATTATCTCGTTTCCGGTTTGAAGAACGTCTTTCAGCAGGTTCTGCTGAACCCGAATCGGCCGCTGTCCGGCATCGATGTGTTGTCGGTCGGTGAGGTGGAGCGGGTTACCCGGGGTTGGAACGACACGGGTGTGCCGGTGGGCCCCGGTTCGTTGGTGGACTGGTTCGCGGAGCGGGTGGTGTCGGCTCCGGAGGCCTGTGCGGTGGTGACCGAGGAGGGGGAGCTTTCGTATGCGGAGTTGAATGCGCGGGCGAATCGTTTGGCCCGGGTGCTGATCGAGCAGGGTGTGGGCCCGGACAGCTTCGTCGCCGTGGTCCTGCCCCGCTCGGCGGAACTGATCACGGTGCTGCTGGCGGTGTGGAAGGCCGGGGGTGCCTATGTGCCGATCGATCCGGACTATCCGGTGGAGCGGATCGGTTATGTGCTGGCCGATGCCGGTCCGGCGGTCACGGTGACCACCAGCGGCCTGGCAGGGGTGCTGCCGGCGGGGGCT
>NZ_JBHSOA010000021.1:0-78901 GCF_042655885.1 Streptomyces chlorus | reverse complement strand
CCTGCCCGCCGCCTGGAAGGTCTATTCCCTGACGCGTGGAAGCGGGACCGGATGACGTGGATCAAGCCGTCCTTCCTCTGGATGATGTACCGCTGTGGCTGGGGCACGAAGGCGGGGCAGGAGACCGTCCTGGCTGTGGAGATCACGCGCGACGGCTTCGAGTGGGCGCTGCGCCACGCATGCCTGTCCAGCTACGTGCGCGGGGTGTACCCCGACCGCGCCACCTGGCAGCGTCAGCTGAAACGCGCGCCCACCCGCATCCAGTGGGACCCCGAGCGCGGGCTGCACCTGCAAGCCCTGCCGTACCGCTCTCTGCAACTCGGGCTCTCCGGCGAGGCCGTACGACGCTACGCGGACGAGTGGACGGTCGCCATCAGCGACGTGACTCCACTCGCCCGTGAGATCCACGCACTCGTCAGCAGCGACAACCTGGACTCCGCGGACCGACTGCTGCCCAAGGAACGGCCGTATCCGGCCGAGGACCAATTCATGGCACACCTGCACCCGTGACCGAGCACACTCGCCGAACGGCCGACTGCCGTACATGGGTCACGTGGCAGCGTAGGCTCGCTGGGACGGGCGTCAAGCTAAGTACCCCGTTCGAGACCAGCTGGGGTGCGTCGTGCCCGACGGGCCTCGCTCCGGCGCCGGACGTGCCGTGAGTCCACGGCGGCGGGTTCCAGCGGTCTTCTGGTCGAGTGTCAGGCTGGACCGACGCGCAGGGGACGCATCATTTCGTTGTCCTCGTGTTCCAGAAGGTGGCAGTGCCACATGTACTGGCCTGCCTGACCGAAGCGTACCTTGAGCCGGGTCGTCTCCTGCGGATAAGCGAGCACTGTGTCCTTGAAACCGCGCTCCCACGCCTCCGGGGGGCGACGGCCGCCGGCCGGGAGCGCTTGCCGGTCGATGATCTGGAACTGCACTTCGTGTATGTGAATGGGGTGGGCGTCCTGCGTCAGGTTGTGGATCTCCCAAATCTCCGTCGATCCCACGGCGGGGTTCTCCGTGATGGGATCGCCCCATCCCAGTAGTTTCGGTTTGCCGTTCGGACCGATCACGCCGAGCAGAACTTCGCGGGGGCTCACGCCCGGCACGCGGGCCGAGGCCACCTCGCCGAGACTGACCTGTCGGGTGCGGTCTGCTGCACCCAGGGGCTCGAAGGGTGGCAGCGTGAGCTGTGCGGGAGGCGTCGAGGTGTCCGCCGTGACGAGCGGTTTGATCACGAACTTCATGACCTGCCCGGTGGTCTTCGGGTTCGCCGCGGGGAAGCCGTTCCCGACCGTGCCTCCCGTGAACACGGCGTCCGGTCCCTCGTTGATCAGGTACAGCTCCGTGCCGACCGGGGTCGAGGAGAAGTCGACGATGACGTCGGCGCGTTCGGCCGGGGCGAGCAGCAGTTGGTCGCGCCGAACGGGTGCGGGCAGGAAGCCTCCGTCGCTTCCGACCTGCCACAGGGAAAACTGTGCCGGTACCGGCCTGCGGGCCAATCCATCAGTGGCGATCTTCAGGATCAGGGTACGTGCGTTGCAGCCGTTGAGGAACCGGAACCGGTAACGGCGCGGCTCCACGGGCAGCACCGGCCAGGTCCTGCCGTTGGTGACCATCGCGTTGCCGAAGTACTCCGGGTTCCAGATCGGCGGTATGTCGCTGCCCGGCACATAAGGGCCCTTGAACCCGTCGAAGAGCGCCCGGCTCGCTGGATAGAACAGGGTCCCGTCGGTGCGGAACGAGCGGTCCTGGATGACGACCGGGATCTCGTGGTAGCGCGTTCCGGGCGGGTCACCGAGCCTCGGCGCGGGACCGGGCAGAACACCTTCCCCCAGGTCCGACGGCCCGCCGCGCAGCAGGTAGAAGCCCGACATTCCGGCGTACACGTTCAGCCGGGTGATGCCCAGGGTGTGGTCGTGGAACCACATGGTGGCGGCCCGGCTGTGGTTGGCGTAGTGGAAGACGGCCTCGCCCGGGCCCCAGGGCACACCGAACTTCGCCTCGGACTTCTTCGCGAACTCCTCGTAGAAGGAACCGACTCGGGCGTAACCGCGGGGAATGTCCTGCGCGTCGGGCAGGTACCAGGCCTCGGCGTATCCGTCGCTCTCCTCCGTGTTCGCCCCGCCGTGCAGGTGGGTGACGACGGGAACCGGTCCGCCGTACGGCCCGGGTGTCGAGGTGAACGTGGGGCGGGAGTCCCGCGACTTGGCCCCGCCCGGCGGGTTCGCCCAGTGGAGTGCGGGATCGACCGGCAGCAGATGCGGCAGATGTCCGCCGTTCGTGTCGACCAGTTGATTGACCCACCTGACCTGGGCCGCTCGTCCGTACCGGGCTTCGATGGTGAACGCGGGAGAGTGGAACGTTTCGGGATGCCCGGTCGAGCCGTATCCGAACACGGTTGTGGCCGGCATGCCCGGGGGAAGCATCTGCTGCCGGAACTGCCGGATGCCGATCGTGTAGATGTCCCGGCCGACCCGGCTGTCCAGCGGCATGACGGGGGGTATCACAAGTTCGGCCACGTACTTCCGTATCGCCGCCGGATCGAGGACTTCTGCTTCCGCCGGCGAAGCCCGCGGCATCGCCGTACCAGGAACGGAAAAGAGTGACGTTCCGCCTGCCAGAGTGGCCTGAAGGACGAGCCTCCTGCTGATCACTGGGCTTCTCACCTCGACTCAGGTCATCGGAGCACGGCACCAGTGGCCTCCGAGCCGGGACCCTCGGCGGGCTCGGGCCCGTGCGCGGTCGGCTGCCGGTTACCGATGATCGTCGCATCGCCCCGGTGGATGCGCACGGCGGCCGCCGGCCGCCACGGAACGCACTGGCGCCCCGCGATCACGGCGTTGTCGGCCCACTGCTCGAGCGCGTCTGCGGGCGATGGAAGCCTGTCAGGGGTTTCGACGGGACGTCCTGCTCTGGTCCATCAGGGTGACGCCGCGACCCGGCGTCTCGCTCCGCGTCGCCGGACGCCGTGGGCAGCCCACCCCGGCCTGCGGCTTCTCCTACAAGCTGACTCGCACGCTGGACGCCCCCGCGGTGAAGGTGTGGCGGGCGTGGACCACCCCCGAGCAGTATGCCCAGTGGGCTTACGCTGCTGCCGGCTCGACAGTCTGAGCGCCTTCCTGGCGTATGGAGTGACGGACTGAACCCCGCTCACAGCTCACAGTGGGCCCTGGATCACGTGGCAGGCTGGAACACGCCCGGTCCTGCCCACTGGCCGATCGGCTGAGCAGTTCGAGCTGGTCCGTCACCACGACGGGTGGTCCTGCTGAGGTGGATCCGCCAAGCCGAACGAAAAAGGGGTCACGAACGCGGCTTGACGTGGATCAAGCCGTCGTTCCTCTGGATGATGTACCGCTGCGGCTGGGGCACGAAGGCGGGGCAGGAGACCGTCCTGGCTGTGGAGATCACACGCGATGGCTTCGAGCGCGGCGCAGGCGTCCAGGATTCCGGCCGGTCGTTCGGTGCTGCGGCGCTGCACCGGGCGCGCGGCGGAGGAAGGTCGCGTGGGGTACGGGGACGGGAGCGGGCTTCATCTTGCCCTTCGGTCCTGGTCGGGTGAACCCCGGCCCCCGGCGGGGTCGGGGTCCGCCGTCTTTCGCCCTGTTGCGGTCGGGGCCGTGGTGGGGCTCGGTTCCGAGACCGTGATGTCGGCCGTGCTCTCCACCGGCTTTCCGCCCACCGCCCACACCGATTCGTCGTCCGCGTAGAGGCGGACGGTGACCTGGTGCGTGCCGCGCCGGACGGTGTGCGGGGAGAGGTGGTGGCCGGGCGTGCGCAGCAGGGCGACGAGCCGGTCGTTCACGTAGAGGTGCGCGAGGCCGCGGCCGGGCACCGCCCGGTCGGCGGTGCCGTCCGGCGAGAAGCGGAAGTTGCGCACGCGCAGCCGTACGTCCCAGCCGCCGTCGGTGTCGGGCGTGACCTCTACGCCGACCTCGGGGGCGTCCACCTCGTCCACCTCGCGGTAGGGCCGGCCCTCGTCGTCCCGCTCCTCCAGGAGTCTGCCCACCGGCGACGGCGAACCGGCGCTCTGTTCCTGTTCCTGGGCAGCACGCGAGCCGCAGCCCGCGGATCCGGCCAGGAGTACGCCACAGACCGCGAGCGCGGTGACCAGCCTCCCCGTCCACGCCATGCGGGGGAGCTTAGAACAGGCGTCCGGTCGCGCGGATCCCCCTGGAGTCGGGTTCCGCGTCCTCCGTCGGGAGGAGGGCCGGGGGGACTACGGGAGCAGGGCGACAGGGGGACTGGGGCGGGCGGCCCGGGCGGGTGCGGGGCCGGGGTGGGGCGAGCGGCATCCAGGGGGCGGGGGCCGCCGCGCCGCACGAAGCGATGTCGCGTGATCCTCTTGCGCCACGGAAATCGCAATCCTACGGTGTCACATAGGAATCGCACGCAAGGGAGCAGCGAAGATGAGCGGGGACGCGCGCAAGGCCGCCGAGGGACTCGGCCACCTTTCCGGTTTCGGCAACGAGCACAGCTCCGAGGCGGTCCCGGGCACCCTGCCCGAGGGACGCAACTCGCCGCAGCGCGCGCCGCTCGGGCTGTACGCGGAACAGCTGAGCGGTACGGCGTTCACCGAGCCGCGGGCCCACAACCGCCGTTCGTGGCTGTACCGGATCCGTCCGTCGGCCGCGCACCCGGCGTTCACCCGCACGGGCAACGGGGCGATCCGCAGCGCGCCCTTCCACCAGACGGTGCCCGACCCCAACCGCCTGCGGTGGAGCCCGCTGCCCGCACCGGCCGAGGGCACGGACTTCCTGGCCGGCCTGTGGACGCTGGGCGGCAACGGCGACGTCACCCAGCGCGTCGGCATGGCGGTGCACCTCTACCACGCGAACGCGTCGATGGACCGGGTGTTCAGCGATGCCGACGGTGAACTGCTGATCGTCCCGGAGGAAGGCGGGCTGGTGCTGCGAACCGAGTTCGGGCTGCTGCATGTGGAGCCGGGGCACATCGCGCTGATTCCCCGTGGGGTGCGCTTCCGTGTGGAGCTTCTGGACGATGTGGTCCGCGGCTATGTGTGCGAGAACTACGGCGCCGCCTTCCGGCTTCCCGACCTCGGCCCCATCGGCGCCAACGGTCTGGCGAACGCACGGGACTTCCGGGCGCCCGTCGCCGCGTACGAGGACGTCGAGCGCCCGGTGGAGGTGGTGAACAAGTTCTGCGGCAACCTCTGGTCGGCCACCTACGGCCACTCCCCGCTGGATGTCGTCGCCTGGCACGGCAACCATGTGCCGTACGCCTACGATCTGCGCCGCTTCAATGTGATGGGCACCATCTCGTACGACCATCCAGATCCCTCGGTCTTCACCGTGCTGACGGCGCCGAGCGACACGCCGGGGCTGGCGGGGGTGGACTTCGTGGTGTTCGCGCCACGCTGGCTGGTGGGCGAGGACACCTTCCGGCCGCCGTACTTCCACCGGAACGTGATGAGCGAGTACATGGGCCTGATCGAGGGCGCCTACGACGCGAAGGCGGAGGGGTTCGTGCCGGGCGGCGGCTCGCTGCACAACATGATGTCGGCGCACGGGCCGGACCGGGAGACGTTCGAGAAGGCGAGCGCCGCCGAGCTGCGCCCGCAGAAGATCGACGACGGTCTCGCATTCATGTTCGAGACACGCTGGCCGGTGTCCCTGACACCGCAGGCGGCACGCGCGGAGCATCTGCAGCAGCGCTACGACGATGTGTGGCAGGGCCTCGAGCGTCACTTCCGCACGAGGTAGTCCGGGTGGTCCGGGGTGGTCCGGTTCAATTCCGGGTGCCACAGACGGTGTCGACGCACCCCTGCGCCTCACATTGCACTGAACGTTTCCGACCGATACGGATAGCCCGTGACCTCCTTCGCGCCGGATTCGATCGTCCTGAACCGCAAGTTGCCGCTCTGGTACCAGGTGTCGCAGTCGCTGCGTGCCTCGATCCTCGGCCGCTCGCCCCGGGACCCGCTGCGCCTGCCCACCGAGGAACAGTTGGCGGGGCACTACGGAGTGAGTGTGCTGACCATGCGGCAGGCACTGAAGGAACTGGAGGACGAAGGGCTGATCACCCGGCACCGCCGGCGCGGCACGTTCATCGAGCCCGATGCCCTCCGGGGCGCCCCGGTGCGGCTGCTGGGGTCGGTGGACGCGATCGTGGCCCAGCAGTCCGGTATGACGACCGAACTGCTGGAGCACGGCACCGCGCCGGTGCCGGCCGAACTCGCCGAGTACTTCCCCGGACTGACGGAGGCGACGGCCTACCACCGGCTGCGCAGCGACGAGAAGACCGGCGAGCCGACCAACCACGCCCGCAACTACGTCCGTCCGGAACTCGCTGCCCGGATCGACCTGGAGGATCTGCGACGCTGGCCGATGACCAAGGTGCTGAGGGACGTCGTCGGGGTGGACATCAGCCGCATCACGGACACCGTGGAGGCGCGGCTCGCGGACCCGGAGACGGCCCGGCTGCTCCGGGTGCCGCTGCTCAGCCCGATCCTGCACTACACCGGCATCGCCTACGACACCGACGGCAGCCCTCTGGACGTGGCCGTGATCAACTACCGGGGCGACCGCTTCTCCTTCACGGTGACCCTGGAAGCCACCTGATCCCGCCCGCCCGTCAGGTCGTACGATGCCCAGCGTGACGCACGACGACGCTCCGCTGCTGGCGGACCTCATGCCGTGGTCCGTCGCACCGCCACGGCTCGGCCGGGGATGGCCGGCGGCACCCGATCCAGCGGCCCTGAAAGCCCGTTGGGACGCCCTGATGAAGGCCACGGGACCGGACAGGGAGGCCCTGTTGCAGCCGACCCGCTCACGGACCGGGCGCACGGCGGTGGGGCAGCTTCCGGGCCGGTCGGGCGGCACGGAGCGGCTGGCACGCGCCTCGGGTCCGTGCCCGGAGCCGGTCCGTGTGCTGCGCTCCCCCTTCGACGAACAGTGGCTGATTCCTGACCAGCGGCTGATCGACACGGCCCGCCCCGAGCTGTGGCGGGTGGCGGACGAGCGGCAGATCTTCCTCGTCGAGACCGGGACCGCCACGGGACGCGAGACACGTACACGGGGCGAACGCACGCGGGGCGGACGCACGCGGGGCGGCGCCGCCGGCACCGACGACGCCGGTGGCACCACCGGTCCTCAGCTCCTCGCCACCTCCCTGCTGCCGGTGCTCCGTCCCGGCCGGGTCCGCCCGTTGTACCGCCGGCCCGGGGGCGCGGAGCCGAACCTCGCCCCGGGCCTGTCCGGGCACCTCACGGCACGCCTCGGCCGGGAGGTGCCGGCCGTCGACGTGCTCGCCTGGATGATGGCCGTGGGGCGGCCCGGCCCCGAAGGGCTCACGGTGCCGCTCACCGGGGACGTCGGCGCGTGGGACGCGGGTGTGGAGGTGGGGCGCCGGATGCTGTGGCTGATGCGGCGTGACGGGGAGCGCCCCCGGCTCCCGGGCGGACGCCGCCCCTACGTCCGCGCCCCGCTCCCGTCCCGCCCGCCGGCCGTCCGGTACGACCGCGACGAGGAGGCCCTGCTCTTCGACGAGGGCCGCATCTCGCCGGTGCCACCGGCGGCCTGGGACTACGAGACGGCCGGGGTCCCGGTGCTGGAGCAGTGGTGCGCGGCCCGCACGGGGGAGGCCGAACCGGGGACGCTGGAGGCGATCCGTCCGGCAGGCTGGCCGCAGACCTGGACGTCGGAGCTCCTGGAGCTGATCACGGTCCTCGCCCTGCTCGCCGAACTGCGCCCTCGACAGTCCGTGTTGACGGAGCGCGCGACGGCCGACCCGATCACGCCGGCGGAGTTGCGCCGGGCGGGCGTGCTCCCCGTACCACGGTCGGCGCACGGGCCCGCCTCGGTCCTGGACGCACATGAGGAGGGGCCGGAGGGCCAGCTCGCGCTGATCTGACACGACGCACCGGAGGTCCGGACCGGACCCGCTCCCTGTCGGCTCCGGCCCGCCGGCCCTCGTCAGTGTCCGGTGCCGAAGCCGTCGAGCACCCGTCCGCGGTTCCGCTCGAACACCGCATCCGGGTCGACCGGCCCGTGTCCTCCTCGAACACCGCCGCCAGCCGCGGATAGTCACCGCTCGCGATCCGGCCGCCCGGATAGGCGATGCGTACCGCGTTCTCCTGCTCCTGCGACCAGGGCAGCGAGCGGGCCCGTTCGACGGTGGCCAGTTCGTTGGTGACGAACGTCGTCACGACGGCGTTCACCATCGCGACCAGCTCCATTTTCGTGCCGTAGGAGACCTCGAGCGGGTCCAGGCAGACCAGGCAGTGCTCCACGTAGCGCAGGGTGTTGGGGCTGAAGCCGTAGACCGGTGGCATCAGGCCGGGCATCCAGGGGTGGCGGTGCATCAGGGCGCGGGTCTGGCGCCCCACCCGGAGCATGTCGGCACGCCAGTGACCGTAGGACTCTCGCCGCACGGGAGGCCGTAAGGCTCACGAGCACAGGCCGGGGCGACAGGAGCCGGCGCCGGGAACCACAGGATCCGGGGACGGGACGGCAGAAGTCCGCGCGCCCCCGGATCACTGCCGGGTGGATCGGGGGCGCCGGGAGGAACGTGACCGGGAACGAGGTACCGAGAGGGGTGCCGGAGAAGGGCGACGCGCCTGTGCCGGAGCGCACGGATGGGCGGCGCCGCGCGCCGTGGGGTGACGGGCGGCGCGTGCGCGGTGTGCGGCGCCGGGACGGTGGGCCCGTCCGGACGCGGGCGCGGGACTAGCGGCTGCCGAGGAGCGAGCGGCGCAGCCGGCTCAGCGGGGCGAAGAGCGAGACGCGGCTCGTCCGCGCCCGTGAGCCCTTGGCTCCGCGGTCGTGCCTGTCACGCGCTGTCAGTTCGCGCATCAGTGACGTCGCCTCGGCCGCTTCCCGCTGCGGGACGGCGGGTCCCGCCAGCACCGAGAGGTGGCGGTCCAGGCGCGTACTGGTCGCGCTGCTCCCGCAGGTGATCGCAGGGACCCTGGCCCTGCCGTGCACCGTTATCTGATCCATGTCACTCCCCACCCGTACGAGTCCACCCGGCCCCGGGCAGGTTAACCCTATCGCTCCGTCCGGGCACTCGCGTATCTCGGTCGCAGGATTCACCTTCCCCGTAAGGAGGTTGACGAACACTCGTCGGTTACTCTCCGAATCCAACCGCTTTCAGGGCGAGTTGAACGACCGGCTGAGTTGTGGGCTGCGGCGATCCTCCGTCCGGCTCGACGGTTACGGCGAGTGACGTCGCGGAGATGTCGAGGTCGGAGGCGACGAGGGGCGCGTCGCTTTCGAAGAGCCCGAGGGAGCGTGGTTGTGCGCCGGGGCGCATGAGCCAGAGCTGACGCACACGTCCGTTCGGCGGGTTGTCGTATCCGCCGAGGGTGACGACGGCGCTCCGTTCCGATGCGGAAGCGATCACTCCGATCGTGCCGCCCCGCGCGTCGCGACCGCTGCTCGCGAGGGCGTCCGGAGCGGCGAGAACGTGGGCGATCTCACGCGCCCGATCCCGTTCGGCGGTCAGTTGGTCCTGGGTCTGGTTCGCCTGGACGGCGAACAGCGCGGCGACGACGAGGGCAGCGGCGGCGGTGGCCGTCGCGAAGGGCACGAACAGCGGCATCCGGCGCCGCCCGCCGGTCTGCGGCACGGGCCCGGTTCCCCATACGTGGGGCGGGAGTTGCGATGCACGCGCGCCCGTCTGCTCCTGGGATCCAGGGGCGGGGACGGGGGCGGGGGCGGGGTCCTGTGGGGTGGTCCGTACGGCGGCCATGACCCGGTCGCGCAGGGCGGGTGGCGCGGGGGCGGCCGTGGACCAGGCGAGGCGGACGGCGTCCTCGGCGAGGACGCGTACCTCGGCGGCGCAACGGCGGCAGGTCGTCAGATGCCTCTCGAAACGGACGCGTTCGGCGGGTTCGAGTGCGTCGAGCGCGTAGGGGGCGGCCAGCGAGTGGAGGTCTTCGCGGCCCCCGCGGCCCAACAGCCGGTCCAGGAAGTTCATGCGGCACCTCCCAGGCAGTGGCGCAGTCGGGTCAGGCCGTCGCGCATGCGTGTCTTGACCGTACCGAGCGGCAGGGAGAGCCGCTCGGCCACCTCGCGGTAGGTGTAGCCGTCGTAGTAGGCGAGGGTGACCGACTGCCGCTGCAGCGCGGTGAGCCGGTCCAGGCAGCGGCGCACCCACTCGCGTTCGAGGCCGGCCTCGACCTCCTCGGCGACCTGGTCGAACGCGGGCCCGCTGCCGCGCCGGGCGGCTTCGCGCTGCTCGCGCTCGCCTGCCGCGCGGGCGCTGCGCACCCGGTCGACGGCCCGGCGGTGGGCGAGGGTGAGCACCCAGGACAGTGCGCTGCCCCGCTCGGGGTCGAACCGGGCGGCGGAGCGCCAGAGTTCGAGCAGCACCTCCTGTACGACCTCCTCCGACTGGGCGGGGTCGCGCACCACTCTTCGTACCAGCCCGTACACCGGCCCGGACACCAGTCCGTACAGCGCCTCGAATGCCTTCTGGTCGCCCCCTGCCACCCGCACCAGAAGCTCGTCCGCCTCCAACGCGCACCCCCCTCTCCCGGCCCCTTCGGGCCACCCGGTCACCCGGGGCACGCGCAGCGAACGTGCCTCCGGAGGGGAATTACGGATCAGCGGACCGAAAACGCGGGTCGAACGGCGAGAAATGCTACGGGCGTTCAGCCGCGGCGGACCGTCGAGACGTTTTCGCCTCCCGACCAATCCGGTCCGGGCACGGCTCCGAATCCCGATGCGTCAGGCAAGTTGGCACTGAGGACGGACGGCATGACACCTAACTCCAGGACCGGCGCGGGACGCAGGAGCCTCGCGACCCTGATCTGTGGCGCGCTGGCCGCCGGTGGGCTCGCCGCCGCCGGCACGGCAGCGCTGGAACCGGGGGCGGCCGCCGCCTCCAGTCACCGGGAGGCCCCGCTGATCTCGGGCACTCCGCAGTACGACAACACCGACCTGTACGCGTTCGTCAGCCCCGACAAGCCGGACACGACGACGATCATCGCGAACTGGATCCCGTTCGAGGAGCCGGCCGGCGGACCGAACTTCTTCACGTTCGCCGAGGACGCGCAGTACGACATCCACATCGACACCAACGGTGACGCGCAGGGCGAGCTGCTGTTCCGCTACACCTTCAGAACACATACGAAGAACAAGAAGACGTTCCTCTACAACACGGGCCCGGTCACCGGCCTGGACGACCCGGACCTCAACATCACGCAGACCTACGACATCGAGCTGCTGAAGCTGAAGGACCAGCACCTGGTGTCCCGTACGAAGATCGCGGACGACGTCCCGGTGGCGCCGTCGAACGTCGGCAAGGCGTCCATGCCGGACTACGACACGCTCCGCGAGCAGGCCGTGCACGAACTGGCGGGCGGCGTCACGACGTTCGCCGGGCAGGCCGACGACCCGTTCTTCCTGGACCTGCGCGTCTTCGACCTGCTGTACGGCGGGAACCTCTCCGAGGTCGGCAACGACACCCTCAAGGGGTACAACGTCAACTCGTTGGCCCTCCAGGTGCCGACGGACATGATCGCCGAGTCGGCGGACCAGCCGGTCGTCGGCATCTGGTCCACGACTCAGCGCAAGAACGCCAAGGGGCAGTTCACCCAGGTGTCACGGCTGGGCAATCCGCTGGTGAACGAGGTCGTCAACCCGCTGAAGGACAAGGACACGTTCAACGCGTCCGCGCCGTGGGACGACGCGCAGTTCCTGAAGAACGTCACGAACCCGGAACTGCCGAAGCTCATCGAGGCGATCTACAAGATCGAGGCGCCCGCCGAGCCGCGCAACGACCTCGTCGACGTCTTCCTCAAGGGCGTCGAAGGGCTCAACCAGCCGCCGCACGTGACGCCGTCGGAGATGCTGCGCCTCAACACGTCGATCGAGCCGGCGGCCGAACCGAAGCGGCTCGGTGTGCTGGACGGCGACAACGCGGGCTTCCCCAACGGGCGCCGGCTGACGGACGACGTGATCGACGCGGCGCTCCAGGTCGTCGAGGGCGAGCTGGTCGGCGCGGCGAACGACCTCGGTGACGCGGTCGACGCCAACGACAAGGAGTTCGGCGCCTCGTTCCCGTATCTGGCCACCCCGACGGAGGGGTCGCGCGGTCCGCTCGCCGAGGGCGTGGACAGCGGCAACGACGTACGCAATCAGCTCGGTGACGCGCTGCGGCCGGCCGGGGCCGGGGGCTCCGACGACACCACCCTGATCGCCGCGTCCGCGGGTGCCGGAGCCTTCGGAATCCTGCTGATCGGCGGGGCCCTGATGTGGTGGCGCAGGATCCGCGGCCGGGCGTACTGAGCCACCGCGCCCACCGGGGCGGGGCGGGACCCGGGGCTCAGGGCTCCGGCCTTCCCTCCCCCACCGGCAGGCGGGCCTTCCGGCCCGCCCCGGTGACAGGCGCGGCCCGTCCCCTCCATCCCCCGCGGCACGGGCCGCGCCGCCGATCCCCCGCACCCAGCGAGCAAGCGGGCAAGCGGGCAAGTGAGCAAGTGAGCAAGCAACCGAGGAGAGGCATGCCTCCGCGTACGAACGACCACGTCCCGGGGAGCGGCCGGGACACCGGGCCGGCGGAGCCCCCAGGGCTGTCCGGGCCCTCCGCGCCCACCGGGCCCGTCGCACCGCCGGGGACCACGGACGCGCGGCCGGGCACCGGCGACCGGGCCGACGCCCGCACCGGCACCGAGTCCGAGGCCGCCCCCCGCACCGGGACCGGGACCAGGGCCGAGGGAGCCGAGGCCACCGCCCGCCCCGAGTCCGGGACCGAGGCAGCCGGGATCGGCCCGGAAACCTTCCCACCCGGCGTGCGCATGGCCGCTCTGCGCCGGTTCTCCGCCGCCGCGCGCCGCGCGCGCGGCGCGCATCTCACGGTGTGCGCCGCGTTGTTGGCGGTCGCGATGACCGCCGGAGCGGTCGCCGTCGGCGGCAGCCGGGACGGAACACAGGCCGGAGCGCGGACCGGTACCGATGCCGCTCCCGCGGCCGGGGCGCTCGCGGCCGGTGTGCTCGCCGGGGGCGACCTGGACGCGGGGATCCGTGCCCTGCAGTCCCATCTCCGCGCCCAGCCACGGGACGTCGGTGGCTGGGCGAGCCTGGGGCTCGCCTACGTCGAGCAGGCGCGGACCAAGGGGGACCCGTCACGCTACCCGCAGGCCGAGCGGGCGTTCGACCGCTCCCTCGCGCTCGAATCCGGCAATGAGCAGGCCCTGGCCGGCCGTGCCGCCCTCGCCGCGGCCCGGCACGACTTCTCCGGCGCCCTGAAGTACGCCGACCGGGCCCTGAAGCAGAACCCCTACAGCGAGCGCGCCCTGTCCTCCCGTGTCGACGCCCTCGTGGAGCTCGGCCGGTACGACGAGGCCGCCGAGGCCGCCGACACCGCGGACAGCAGGCGGCCGGGGGTGCCCGTCTTCACGCGGTACGCGTACGTGCGGGAGCTGCGCGGTGACGTGCGGACCGCGCGCGAGGTGCTGGAACGGGCCCTGGACGGCGCGTCCACGCCCGCCGATGTGGCGTACGTGGCGACCGCACTCGGCCAACTGGCCTGGAACCAAGGCGACTACGAGACCGCGCTCACCCACTTCGCCCGTGCCCTCGCCGCCGACGAGGACTACCTCCCCGCGTTGGAGGGCCGGGCCCGCGCCCAGGCCGCCGGCGGCGACCGCGCGGGCGCGATCGGGACGCTGGAGCAGGTCGTCGCCCGTTCCCCGCTGCCCGGCCCGCTGGTCACTCTCGGCGAGCTGTACGAGGCCCGGGGCGCCGCCGGCGACCGTACGAAGGCAGCCGACCAGTACGCCCTCGTCGACGCCCACGCCGCCCTCGCCCGCGCCGGCGGGGTCAACGCCGATCTCGACACCGCGCTCGCCGCCGCCGACCACGGCGACCCCGAAGCGGCCCTGCGCGCGGCTCGCGCCGAATGGGACCGCCGGCACAGTGTGCACGCCGCGGACGCCCTCGCCTGGGCGCTGCACCGGAGCGGGCGCTCCGAGGAGGCCCTCCCCTACGCCCGCCGGGCGACGGCCACCGGCTACCGCAACGCCGTCTTCCTCCACCACCGCGGCGTGATCGAACTCGCCACCGGCCACGACGGAGACGCCCGCCGGTCCCTCACGGCGGCCCTGGAACTGAACCCCGGCTTCTCCCCCCTCGGCGCCCGCACGGCCCGTGCCGCCCTCGAGGACCTGGAGGCGGCACGGTGAACCTCCACCGCTCCCCGGCCGACGGCACCGGCCGCCGTCTCGCCACCGGCGCCGCCGTCCTCGCCGCCGCCTGCGCGCTCACGCTGGTCCCGGCGACGGCGGCGAGCGCGCATCCGCTCGGCAACTTCACCGTCAACCGGTACGACGGCCTGGTCGCCGCGCCGGGCGAGCTCCGCGTCCACCATGTCGAGGACCTCGCCGAGATCCCGGCCACCCAGGCGAAGCCGGACGTCGAGGAGCTGGGCACGGCCGAGTGGGCGCGTCGGCGATGCGCCGGCGCCGCCCGCGACAGCGAGGTCCGGGTGGACGGGCGTACGGTCCCGGTCACCGTGCGGAGCAGCCGCGCGCGCGTGCGCCCCGGTCAGGCCGGGCTCGACACGCTGCGCGTGGAGTGCGGGCTGACCGCTCCGCTGCCCGAGGACGACACGGTGGACGTCTCCTTCCGCGGGGCCGGGGCGTCCTCGGGTCCCGGCTGGCGGGAGGTCACTGCCCGCGGCGACCGGATGACGCTGGCCGCGTCGAACGTGCCCGAGACGTCGCTGTCGCGTGAACTGACCCGCTATCCGGAGGAGTTGCTGGCCTCACCGGCCGACACGGCGACCGCGTCCCTCCGGGTACGCACGGGCGGGCCGGCGCTGGCGGGGAAGGAGAAGGAGTCCGAAGCGCCCGCCGCCTCCGTGCTGCCCCGCGGCGCGGACCGGTGGACCCGCGCCCTCGACGACCTCGTCGCCCGGCAGGACCTCACGGCGGGGTTCGCGGCGCTCGCGCTGCTGATCGCGGTGGTCCTCGGCGCGATGCACGCGCTCGCGCCGGGTCACGGCAAGACGCTCATGGCCGCGACGGCGGCGGCCCGGGGCGGCAGGGCGCGGCTGCGGGACGTCCTGCCGATGGCCGCCTCGGTGACGGTCACCCACACCCTCGGCGTGGTGGCGCTCGGCCTGCTGGTCACGGCCGGTTCGGCCGCCACGCCCTCGGTCGTCGCCTGGCTCGGCATCGCGAGCGGGGCCCTTGTCATCCTGGCGGGCGCGAGCCTCCTCCGCCGGGCCCTGCGCAACCGGAACACCGCGCAGGGCCATCCGCATCACCACGGGCACGAACAGGGGCACGGCCATGACCACAGCCACGAGCATGGGGACGGGCACGGCCACACGCACGACCGTGCCCACGGCCGCGGGCACACCCAGACGGACGGCGCTCACGAGCACCCCGGCCGCGCACACCCCCACCCCGCCGAGCATGCCCCCACCATCGAGCACACCCACGGCGGTCGCACCCACACCCACTCCGTCGCCCCCACGCTGCGCGGCACCATCCTGCTCGGTCTCGCCGGTGGGCTGGTGCCCAGTCCGTCCGCCGTGGTCGTGCTGGTGGGCGCCGCGGCGCTCGGTCAGGCCTGGTTCGGGCTGCTGCTCGTCGTCGCGTACGGCGTCGGACTGGCCCTCACCCTCACCGCCGCCGGGTACGCCGTGGTGAAAGCGGGCAGCGGCGTGAACCGGCTCCTGGCCCGGCGCCCGCGCTGGACCGCACGCCCGATGGTCGCGCTGGTGCGCCGGAGCGCGCCCCTGGGATCGGCGTTCGTCGTCGTGGCTCTGGGGGCCGGATTGGTGTTCAGGGGGGCTGCATCCGCGCTGGGCTGAGCTACTTTCATGAGGAAACGGAGAATTCGCCCGGATGCGATGGGGGGCGCCATGTCCGAGGAACCGGGCAGTGAGCGGGTGATCGCGGGCCGGTACCGGTTGCTGTCACCGCTGGGCGAGGGCGGTATGGGGACCGTGTGGCGGGCCCGTGACGAGGTGCTGCACCGCGAGGTCGCCGTCAAGGAGGTCCGCGCCCCGGCCGGGCTCCCGGCGCCCGATGTGGAGCGGATGTACGCCCGGCTGGAGCGGGAGGCGTGGGCGGCCGCCCGGGTCGCCGACCGCAATGTGGTGACGGTGTACGACGTGGCGACCGAGGACGGACGCCCGTGGATCGTCATGGAGCTGGTCCGCGGCCTGTCCCTGGCCGAGGTGCTGGACGCCGAGGGCCCGCTGGACCCGCAGCGTGCCGCGCGCGTCGGCGCGGAGGTGCTCGCCGCGCTGCGCGCCGCGCACGGCGCCGGGGTGCTGCACCGCGATGTGAAGCCCGCCAACGTGCTGATCGCGAACGACGGGCGGATCGTGCTCACCGACTTCGGGATCGCCACGGTCGAGGGCAGCTCCGCGCTGACCATGACCGGTGAGGTGATCGGCTCACCCGAGTTCCTCGCCCCGGAGCGGGCGCTGGGCCGCACCCCCGGTCCCGAGTCCGACCTCTGGTCGCTCGGCGTGCTGCTGTACGCGGCGGTCGAGGGCAGCTCGCCCTTCCGTCAGGACACCCCGCTGAGCACGCTGCGCGCGATCGTCGACGAGGAGTTGCCGCCCCCGCGCCGGGCGGGGCCGCTGGCCCCGGTCATCGAGGGCCTGTTGCGCAAGGACCCGGCCGAGCGGCTGTCAGCGGTGCAGGCGCAGCAGGACCTGCGGCTCGTCGGCGCTGGGGGTACTCCCTCCGGGGGAGGTACACCGGGCACCGGTACAGCGCGCGCCGGCACGACGGGACCAGCCCCGTACGTCCCCACCGTGACCACTCACGCGTACCCGCACGCGCCCCCCTCTCCCCGGCCCACCCCGGCGACCCCGACACCGTTCCCGTCCACGTCCGCCGGGAACACCGCGGTCGCCCGTCCCGGGCGCAGTCGCCGGGCCGCCGTCGTCCTGGTCACGGGCGTGGCCGTACTGGTCCTGGCACTGGCCGGTCTGACGTACGCGCTGCTGAACCGTGGGGACGGCGCGGACGGCCGTACGGGCGGGGCGAGTTCGTCCACGCGGACCGGCGACGACAACAACGGGGCCGGGAACGACGGCGGAACCGGGCAGACCGGCGGCCCTGCTCCGGCGACCTCCGAGCACGACGGCGAGAGCGGCGAGGGGGAGGGGGGCGACGGCGAGGAGAGTCCCCCGCCGCAGCAGTCGGTGCGGGTGACGGTGAAGGGCACGTACACGGAGTACTCCGGCACCTGTCCCCCGCCGAAGGAGCAGTCGCCCTCGTTCACGGCGACGTTCACGGTGGGACGGCTGCCCGCGGAGGTGTCCTACCGCTGGGTGGGCGAGGACGACTCGGTGGCCGACCCGGGGTGGCGGACGCTGTCGTTCCCGGAGGGCGGCGGGCGTACGAAGCAGGACACGGTGATCGTGACGACGTACCCGGAGTCCGGGACGTTCGAGAACAGCATCGGGGTGGAGGTGCGGGAGCCCGTGCACACGACGTCGGACCCGGTGCCGTTCTCGGTGACGTGCGAGACGGAGACCCCGTCGGACGGGGCCTCCTCCTCTCCTACCGGTTCGGCGGCCGCTCCCTGAGAGAGGGGGCCTCGAGGGAAACGGCCTCGGTGAACGGGATCTCGGGGGACGTGGCCTTGAGGGAGCCGCCCCGAGGAAGGCGGCTCCCCGGCGGATCAGGCCGCGCTGTTGAACGCCGGGAGGTAACCGCCGGACTGGCCGGCCGCCTTCGGGTGGTAGGACTCGCCGATGTTGGTCCAGTTCACGCTGTGCAGCCAGGAGTTGCTGGAGCAGATCTCGTGGCCGGTGAACGGGGTGCGCACGTCGGCGAAGGTGAAGCCGTGGGCGTTGACGCGCTGGGCGGTGGTGCTGTTGAGGAGGTCGGCCGCGTCGTTGATCGCCGCCCGCTTGGTTTCGGAAAGGCCGACGCAGGTGGCGCCGAGCTTGTAGAAGCGGGGGTAACCGAGGACGACGACCTTTGCGTTCGGGGCCCGGTTGCGGATGGCCGAGTAGACGTTGTTGAGCTTGCCGGGCAGCGTCGAGGTGACGTACGTCCGCGCGGTGGCGATCCGCGAGAGGCAGGTGCTCTCGGACTGGAGCACACAGGTCGTCATGACGTCCGCGAAGCCCGCGTCGTTGCCGCCGACGCTGAGCGAGACAAGACCGGTGTTGGCGCTGAGCGGGCCGAGCTGTCCGGCCAGAACTTCATCCGTTCGGGCGCCCGAGCAGGCGGTGAAGTCGAAGGACGAGGGTGAGTTGGCGGCGGCCCAGAGGTACGGATAGGCCTTCGTGCTGCGCTTGCAGTCTCCGCTGGAGCTGATGTAGCTGCCTGCTCCGACGCCGGAGGAGTAGGAGTCGCCGAGCGCCGCATAGCCGTCGGCGGCGGCCTGTGGGGACGCGTGAGCCGTGGCTGCCCCGGTGAGGGCGGTGACGACGGCGAGGAGGATGGAACCGAGATAGACGGAAAGTCGGGAACGTCTCATGGAACCTCCCTTTAGCAGGATCTCTGCCGCAACCTTCATAGCGACTACGCGCGTTGACTGGAAGTGTCCATGCCAAAAACGCTGACCCCTCCTCAGAACCCCCGCAACTTGTTCACCATGCAATCACTGAACAACCACCGAGCAACCACCACCGGACCACCCTCGGGCCACTGCCGAACCGTCACGAGGCCGCCATCGGACCACCGTCGCCGACCACCGGACACCTGTTCAATCCCGGACGAATTCAGGCCTTGGGGCTGTTCGGCCCTTGACGCCCACAACGGGCTGCGTCAGATTGAAGCCCGGCATCCGACGCTTCGGGGGGCAAAGTCGGCCATGCAGACCATCCGCACCCGCACGACTCTTCGCGTGAGCCGCCACCGCACGGTCAAAGCCGCACGGCCGGAGCAGCTCGGCCGGAACCAACCGACCGCCCCCGAGGCGTGGTTGCATCCGTACGCCACGGCGGCATGCTGATGGCCAAGATATGGCCAGAGGCATACGTAACAGTCAAAACAACAAAAACGTGAGCCCTGGTTCCAGGTCTTGCCATACGGGTTCAATCGTCAATACCGTCATACATTGCAATACATCTCACCCGCATCGGTCCGTCAGTACGCGGCTCCAGGGGAGGGCTCAGGACCGCGACGTACCGGCGCGGGGCGCGGTAGGGGGGTGCCGTGCTCGGTGACCGCAAGAGGGACCGGGCCGGGCCGCGCGGTCGGCCGGCATGTGCCGCGGTCGGCCAGTTTTGCCAGCTCACCCGGCGTGCACGGGGCTTTTTCGCGTCGTGCGCGGGTGAGAACCCCCCTTTCGAACCGGACGAATAGCCGGGCTGCCCAGGGGCGGGCGGCCCACCGGACGAGAGGGAACCAGACTCATGAGTTCCGTTCTGCAGCCGGCGACCGCGGATCAGGATCCGCCGGCCACCGGAAAGTACCGGCCCGTCTCCTCGCACCTGGCCATCGCACCACCGGTGAGCGTGGTGATACCGGCCATGAACGAGGCGGAGAACCTGCCGTACGTCTTCAAGACGCTTCCCGACTGGATCCACGAAGTGGTCCTGGTCGACGGCAACTCCACCGACAACACCGTCGAAGTGGCCCGGGAGTTGTGGCCGGCCGTCAAGGTCGTCGAACAGCGCGGCAAGGGCAAGGGGGACGCCCTGAACACCGGGTTCCAGGCCTGCACCGGCGACATCATCGTGATGGTCGACGCGGACGGCTCGGCGGACGGCAATGAGATCGTGTCGTACGTCTCCGCCCTCGTCTCGGGCGCGGACTTCGCCAAGGGGTCCCGCTTCGCCAACGGCGGCGGCACCGACGACATGACCTTCATCCGCAAGCTCGGCAACCGGATCCTGTGCGGTGTCGTCAACCGCAAGTTCGGCGCCCGCTACACCGACCTCTGCTACGGCTACAACGCGTTCTGGCGGCACTGCCTGGACAAGATCGACCTCGACTGCACCGGCTTCGAGGTCGAGACCCTGATGAACATCCGGGTCGTCAAGGCCGGGCTGAGAGTGCAGGAGATACCCAGCCACGAGTACCTGCGCATCCACGGCACGAGCAATCTGCGGGCCGTGCGGGACGGGTTCCGCGTCCTCGGGGTGATCCTCGGGGAGCGTTCCAACCGGCGTGCGCTGCGCCGCCGCCCGCACCACTCCCCGCACCACTCCCCACTGCTCGACACGGTGCGGGGGAAGGTGTCTTGAGCGAGCCCGGCATCACGGGTGCTCCGGGCGGGCCGGGCGTGTCCGACGCGTCCGGCGTGCCCGGCATCTCGGTCGTGATCTGCGCCTACACCGAGGACCGCTGGGAGGACGTCCTCGCGGCGGTCGCCTCGGTGCGGGCGCAGTCCCGGCCGGCCCTGGAGACCCTGCTGGTCGTGGACCACAACGGGGTTCTGCTGGACCGGCTGGCCAAGGAGTACCACGACACCGACGACGTGCGGGTGCTCGCCAACGCGGGCCCCCGCGGCCTGTCCGCGGGACGCAACACCGGCATCGCCGCCTCGCGCGGCGGGATCGTCGCGTTCCTCGACGACGACGCCGTGGCCGAACGCGGCTGGCTCGGGCACTTCGCCGAGGCGTACGCCGATCCGCGCGTGATGGCGGTCGGCGGGCGCACCGAACCCCTCTGGGCGTCGGGGCGGCGCCCCGGCTGGTTCCCCGAGGAGTTCGACTGGGTCGTGGGCTGCACCTACCGGGGCCTGCCCCCCGGACGCGTACGGGTGCGCAACGTCCTCGGCGGCAACGCCTCCTTCCGGCGCACCGCCTTCGACGCGGCGGGCGGCTTCGCCACCGGGATCGGACGGGACGGGAACAAGCGCCCGCTGGGCGGGGAGGAGACGGAGCTGTGCATCCGCCTCAGCCGCGCCCGGCCCGACGCTGTCCTGCTGATCGACGACCGCGCGGTGATCCACCACCGGGTGCCCGAGGCGCGCGAGCACTTCCGCTACTTCCGCACCCGCACCTACGCCGAGGGCCTGTCCAAGGCACTGGTGGCGCGCAGCGTCGGCGCCGGGAAAGGGCTGGAGTCGGAACGCCGGTACACCACGCGGGTCCTGCCGGCCGGGGTGGTGCGGGGGCTGCGGGACGCTCTGCTGGCCCGGCCGGGCGGCGCGGGTCGCGCGGGCGCGATCGTCGCCGGAGTGCTCACGGCGGCGGGCGGATACCTGGTGGGGAGCGTGCGGGCCCGGCGGGGCGGGGTCACGTTCTCCGTGGTCGACGTGTCGGACGCGGGGGGCGGGGCGCACCGTGCGGGAGAGCGCCCGGACGGGGAGCGAGGGGGTGCCCGTGGCTGACGAACGGGTACCGATCCTCATGTACCACTCGGTGGCCGCCGACCCGAGCGACGCCACCCGCGCGCTGTCCGTGACCCCGCGGGCGTTCGCCGAACAGATGGCGGTGATCGCCGCGCGGGGGCTCACCCCCGTCGACACGGCCGGGCTGGCCGCCTGCTGGCGCACCGGGCGGCCGCTGCCCGCGCGGCCGGTCCTCATCACGTTCGACGACGGTTACGAGGGCGTGCACCGCCACGCCCTGCCGGCCCTCGCCGAACACGGCTTCCCCGCCACGCTGTTCGTCTCCACGGGCTGGCTCCGGGGCCCCCATGACACCGGCGGCGGCCCGGACACCATGCTCGGCTGGCACCAGGTCCGCGAACTGGCCGCCGCGGGCGTGGAGATCGGCGGCCACAGCCACAGCCACCCTCAGCTCGACCAGCTCGACGACCGGCAGCTGCGCTCCGAGCTGATCCTGTGCAAGGAGATCGTCTCGGACCAGCTGGGCCGCGCGCCCACGTCGTTCGCCTATCCCTACGGCTATTCCAGCCGCCGGGTGCGGGAGGCGGTACGGGAGACGGGGTACGCGCAGGCCCTCGCCGTCGGCAACGGGCTCGCCCGTCGTGCGCAGGGGCCCTACGCGCTGCGGCGCGTGACCGTGCGCCGGTCGACGGACACCGCCGAGTTCGAGCGGCTGCTGGACGGCCGCGGCCTCGCCCGCGTCTTCGTCCGGGACCGGGCCCTGACCAAGGGGTACGCGGTGGTCCGCCGGGCTCGGCACGCGCGGCGGCTGGCGGCGCACGGCCGGCAGTGACAGCGGCTGCTGGACGGCTGCGACCTCGCCCGCGCCCTCGTCCGGGACCGGGCCCTGACCAAGGGGTACGCGGTGGTCCGCCGGGCTCGGCACGCGCGGCGGCTGGCGGCGCACGGCCGGCAGTGACAGCGGCTGCTGGACGGCCGCGACCTCGCCCGCGCCCTCGTCCGGGACCGGGCCCTGACCAAGGGGTACGCGGTGGTCCGCCGGGCTCGGCACGCGCGGCGGCTGGCGGCGCACGGCCGGCAGTGACACAGGCATGCGGCGCAGGTCACGTACTTCACGCGCCCCGCGCGCCTCGAGGAAACCGGGTGCGCGGGGGCGTCCGCGTGCCCGATCATGACGGTATGCCTGCGAATCCGCACGACGCACTGCCGATCCGGCTCAACGTCGACGACAGCGACTCCCCGTCCGACGTCGTCGACGCGCTGTTCCTCGGCCGCTTCGCGACGGGCGAGCAGCCGTTCTCGCACGCGGCGAACATCGACCGCGTACGCTCCGGCGCGACCCTGCTGCCGACGGGCGCCGAGGTGCTGCGGACCGCCCGGGACGGCGACCGCAGCGCCACCCTGGCCCAGGGCGACGGCTGGACGCTGCTGGTCTCCCGCTGGAACCGGGGCGCCGACGTCACCGTCACCGCGACCACCGCCGAACTCGCGGCGAAGATCCTCGACGAGGCCACGGACGGCGCGGCCGACGAACCGGAACCGCAGCCGGAGAACGTCACCATGGGCTTCTGGTACGTGTCCCCGCGCCGCGGCCCGCACCGCACCACCCGGCAGATCTCCGCGGGCACCTGGGACGAGATCCGGCCCAACTACACCGCGCCGGTGGCGGACGCCATGGACCGCCTGATGAAGACCACGCCGGAGGACATCGCGGGCCGGCTGCTCCTGCTGCACGGCCCGCCGGGCACCGGCAAGACGTCCGCGCTGCGCACGCTGGCCCGGTCCTGGCGGGACTGGTGCCAGGTGGACTGCGTCCTGGACCCGGAGCGGCTCTTCTCCGACGTCGGCTATCTGATGGACATCGCGATCGGCGAGGAGGACGAGACGACGGGCAAGGGGCGCTGGCGGCTGCTGTTGCTGGAGGACTGCGACGAGCTGATCCGCGGCGAGGCCAAGCACACCGCGGGACAGGCCCTGTCCCGGCTGCTGAACCTCACCGACGGTCTGCTCGGCCAGGGCCGCAACGTCCTGGTGGGCGTCACGACCAACGAGGACCTGGAGCGCCTCCACCCGGCCGTCGTCCGCCCGGGACGCTGTCTCGCCCGGATCGAGGTCGGGTCGCTGACCCGCGCCGAGGCGGTGAACTGGCTGGGTCACGAGGACGGTATCGGCCGCGAGGGCGCCACCCTGGCCGAGCTGTACGCCCTGCGCCGGGGCACCTCCCCGACGGCCCTGCCGGAACCGCGCGGGAAAGCGGAGGCGGGGCTGTACTTGTAAGACACGGGGCACGGGAACCGAGCCGGCCCCCGCCCGCTCCTGCGCAGCCGCCCGCGGCTACGCCTCGTACGCCGCCCGCAGCGCGTCCCGTGCGGCGGCCAGGGCCGCGTCCTCGTCCAGCCCGAGCCGTCGCGCCCGCTCCGCGTACACCTGGGCCGCCGCCACGGCCTCGCGCTCCGCGGCCGAGCCCGCGGCGGCGACGAACGTGCCGTTGCGGCCGCGGGTCTCGATCACGCCGTCCGCCTCCAGCGCGCGGTAGGCCTTGGCCACCGTGTTCGCGGCGAGGCCGAGCGCCTGGGCCAGGCCCCGTACCGTCGGCAGCCGGTAGCCCACCGGCAGCACCCCCGACCGGGCCTGCTCGGAGATCTGGGCCCGCACCTGCTCGTACGGCGGCGCGCTGTCGTCGATATGGATCTTCAAGGTCACGGCCCGATTGTCCCGCACCCGACGGAAAATGAGAGGCAGCCGCAACACCTCCCCCCGTAGCGTGCACCTCCGTGACCGTAACCGTCCGCGATCTTCGCTCCGATGCCCGTGCCGACCTCGAGGGCTTCGCCCGCGTCCGGCACGACGCGCTGCCGTTCATCCTCCTCACGCCGGACTCCCTGGCCCATGACCTCACCCGTATGCACCCCGAGGCCCACTACCGTCCCCTCGTCGCCGTGGCCGACGGCGAGGTGATCGGTACGGCGCAGGTGCACCTGACCCACGAGAGCTCCGAGCCGGGCCAGGGCAACGTCAACGTGTACGTGCATCCCGAGCACACGCGCCGGGGCGCCGGGACGCTGCTCGTGCGCGCCGCCGAGGAGCACCTGGTCGCGCACGGGGCGACCAGGCTGTTCGCCTGGGTGCTGGACGAGCCGGGCAACCGTGCCTTCGCCGAGCGGCACGCCTACCGGGCGAGCCGTGCCGCCCACTTCCTCCGCCTGGACCTGGCGAACGGCACCCTCCCTCCGCTCCAGGACCCGCCGCCCGGCGTGGAGCTGCGCACGGGCTCGGACTTCGCCGGTGATCCGCGCCCACTGTTCGAGCTGGACGCGGAAACGACGGCAGACGAACCGAGCGATGTGGACACGGAGTTCACCGACTACGAGGCCTGGCTGAAGGAGACCTGGCGGCACCCGCTGTTCAGCCCCGAGCTGACCTCGGTGGCGGTGGTGGCCGGCCGGCCCGCCGCCTTCTCCGCGGCCCGCACGGACAACGGCACCCGGTACGGCACGGCCATGACCGGTACCGCCCGGGCCCACCGCGGCCGGGGACTGGCCAAGCTCGCCAAGAACGACTCCCTGCACCGCGCCCGCGCCGCCGGGTACACGAAGGCGTTCACGGGGAACGACACCGGCAACGGGCCGATGATCGCGATCAACGAATGGTTCGGCTACGAGGTCTGCGCCACGGAGGTGCGGTATGTCCGAGAACTCGGCTGAACGTCCGGCATTCCTGGACGTCGTCCTCGTCAAAGCGGGGCGCACGAAGATCAGTTACCCGGCCGAACTGCTCGCCGACGACGGCACCCGCGTCACCGTGCGCGCCCCCTGGGCGGGTGACGGCGTACGGGACTTCGGCTTCGTGCGCTTCGAGCCCGGTGACGTCTTCACGGAGCACTACTGGCGCGACCGGTGGTACGCGGTGAAGGAGGTGCGCACCGCCACAGGCACCCTCAAGGGCCACTACTGCGACGTCACCCGCCCTGCCGAGCTCTCGGCCGACCGGCTGGTGGTCGAGGATCTCGACCTGGACCTGTGGGTCTCGGCGGACGGCACGGACGTACGGCGGCTGGACGAGGACGAGTTCGCGGCGAGCGGCCTCGCCGCGACGGATCCCGGGGCCGCGGCCGCCGCGGTGGCCGCCCTCGACGAGCTGGACGCCCTGGCCCGCGAGGGCGGGCTCGGCGCGCTACTCGCGTGAGGGTCCGGGTCGGTCCGGCACCGCGACCACGGTGTAGCGCTCGTCGTCCACGACACGGCCCCACAGCGCCGCGTCGTCCGACAGCCGCTCCACGCTCGTCCGTCCGCCGAGCGGGGCCAGGAGGGCGGTGAGCAGGTCCACGGGTATCCCGACCGGGCTCACCGTCCCCCACACCCCCTCGACCAGGACGAGCCGCCCGCCGGGGCGCAGCAGCCCCCGCCAGTGCCGCAGCGCCCGGCCGGGATCGGGCAGCGTCCACAGCACATGCCGGACCAGTACGACGTCGTAGCGCCGCTCCCCGGTCGGCGGCGCCGCGGCGTCACCGACGAGGAACACCGCGTCGCGTCCGGCGAGTTTCTCCCGGGCGAGCCGCACCATGGCCGGTGACCGGTCGACTCCGGTGACCCGGTGCCCCTGCTCGGCAGCGAGCAGCGACAGGCTGCCGGTGCCGCAGCCGAGGTCGAGGACGTCGCTCGCCCGCTCGGGGAGCCAGGAACGCAGCCGCCCCGCCCATGCCTCGCGCACCCGCGGGTCGCGCAGGCCGTGATCGGGTTCCTCGTCGAAGTCGGCCGCCCGCGCGTCCCAGTCGACCCCCACCGTGCCCGTCACGTCACTGTCATCGGTCATGCGGCAAAGAGTGACACACGCCACTGACACTCGATGAGTGACCGCGGCCACAGACAGACCGGGGCCCATGAGGAACTCTCCCCCGAAAGGTCCACTCCCGCGCGACCGCGGCACCCGTGGACCCCGAAGGAGGCAGCCATGCGCCGTGTCACCGTGCAGAAGCCCCTAAAGAGGACGACCACCCACCGGGTCCGCGACGAACCCGAGGACCGCCCCGCCCCGCGTCCGGAAATCCGCGAGGACATCGCCCGGACCTGGTGGCCCACTTCCTGACCACGACTGTCCGCCTCCTCCCGCCCACCACGCAACTCCGCGGCCGGCGACGACACCGCCGGTGACACGACGGGCGACGGCGCGGACGCGGACGGCACCGACGGCACCCCCGACGCCGTCGCCAACCAGCCCAAGGCGGCCGGCACTTCGGGGAACCTCGCGGAGACCGGCGGCGACGGGAACACCCCGTACCTGATGGCCGGCGGGGCCGCCGCCCTGGCACTCGGTTCGGCAGCGCTGTTCGCCTCCACCCGGCGGCGTGCGTCGAGCGGGCGGCACGGCCGCTGACCCCGCGTCGACCGCGGACCGGGGCCTGTCCGGCGGCTCAGGCCGGACAGGCCCCGGCATGCGCACGGGCACTTGCACGTGTCAGCGACT
Source organism: Streptomyces chlorus (assembly GCF_042655885.1). Classification (NCBI taxonomy): domain Bacteria; kingdom Bacillati; phylum Actinomycetota; class Actinomycetes; order Kitasatosporales; family Streptomycetaceae; genus Streptomyces; species Streptomyces chlorus. Next base: position 52,262 of record NZ_JBHSOA010000021.1, on the reverse strand, counting down.
CGCTTCGGCTACACGTGTCAGCTGAACACCGAGGCGCAGGTGGTGGGCCGGGCCCGGGCGGGGTCGAGGGCGTTGGCGACCTCGTGGAAGGCGATCCGGTCGATCAGCGCGATCGCCAGGTGCTCGGACAGGTCGACCGGGCACAGGTCCTGGAGCAGGACGTTGCGCACGTTGGGCCCGCTCAGGTACTGGCTGCGGTACGGGGTGACCACCTCGTCGTACCGGGTGGCGATGACGGTGTAGCGGACGCCGGCCACGGTGTCGCCGCCCGCGTTGAGCCTGGTGAGGAAGTCCGAGCCGGCGACCTGCTGGGCGAGGGCGGGGGTCGCCTCGTTCAGCAGGCCCCCGGCGCCGGGGAAGTACGGCAGCAGGTTGGTGAGGCCGGCGAGGGTGGTGCCGTGGTTGCTGGGCGCGATCCCGACGAGGGCGTTCACCTCGTCGGCGCCGCCGAGGAACTTGAGGTAGTAGCGGGGCATCATCCCGCCCTGCGAGTGCCCGACGATGTCAGCCTTCGCCGCGCCGGTCGCGGCGAGCACCTTGCCGACGAAGGCGTCGAGCTGTTGCGCGGACTTCTCGATGGGGCCGAGGCCGTGGAAGAAGGGGACGCCGGCGAGTTGGCCGTAGTCGAGGGAGAAGACGCAGTAGTCGCGGTGGGTCAGATAGGGCGCGAGGCCCAGCCAGTTGTCGACGGAGTTCCCGAGGGTGCCGTGGACCAGGACGACGGGGCGGGGATGGGCGGCGGACGGCTTGCAGGAGTAGTCGTTCCAACCCGAACTGGGCGCCCCCGCGGCGTGGGCGGTGGTGGCGGGGAGCAGGGCGACCGCGGCGGTCAACAGCAGCGCAGTCAGCGGTCCGAGCACTCGTCTCCAGGGCAGCATCGAGTGATCTCCTTACGGTTCACGGGAGTTGCAACGAAAGGACGCCCTGTGATCCGGATCACGAGCATGCTGGTCACTCGTCAAGTTACGGGTGAGTAGTACAATTGTGAAGTTACGGGTCGGTAAAAGTTTCCAGCGACCATCGACGTCGGTGGCACTACAGGTGATAAAGAGTCACCAAACGGGCCGCACAGGCCCGTTGGGCGCGACGCGCAGCAGACGGTCACGCAGCGCGCGGACCTCGCCCTCGCCGAGCACGTCGACCCATGCGCGTACAGCCTCCGCCGCCGCCTCCTCCGCGGCCCGCGTGCAGGCCCACCCCGACTCGGTCAGTACGACCAGTCGGGCCCGCGCGTCGGTGGGATGCGTCCGGCGTTCGGCGTATCCCTTGCGGACCAGCTCGTCGACGAGCTGACTGGCGGCCTGCTTGGTCATCCCGAGATGCGCGGCGAGGTCGGTGACCGTCGCGCCGTCCGGGGCCAGCCGGGCGAAGGCGAAACCGTGCGCGGGCCGCAGCCCCTCGAAGCCGCGGGCGACGACACCCTCATGGATGCGCTGCGTGAGCCCGCCGGCGGCGGCGAGCAGGGCGGCGGACAGGGCCATGGCGTCGGAGTTCTGCACGGGGGCATTGAAACACCCTTGACACATTGGTCAAGCAACTTGACCATGGAGGTCGACAATGTAGTCAAGTTACTTGACCAATAATCCTCGGCCATCGACAGGAGACCGCCATGCCCGTCGTCCGCTCGTCCGAAGCCGTGACCCACCAAATCCACGGCGCCCGTTTCGTCTCGTACGCCACTCCCCGCACCGGCAGCAAGGAGCTGTGCGCCTGGCGGGGCGAGATCCCGGCGGGCACGAAGGCCCCCGCGCACACCGTCAACCGGGAAGAGATCCTCCACCTGCTCTCCGGCGAGCTGCTGATCACCCTCGACGGCCGCACCGAGCGCGTCACCGCGGGCGACACGGTGATCATCAACCCGGGGGCGACCCTCGCCGTCGAGAACCCCACCGACCGAGCCGCGACGTCCTGGGTCACCACCTCCGTCGGCCTGGAGGCCGAGCTGGCCGACGGCACCCGGATCACCCCGCCGTGGGCCAACTGACCCGCGGGGGCGTCACGCCGCACGGCCGGCCTCGCGGCCCGGCGGGTATGCACATGCGGACATCCCGCCCCTCGCTCGGCCGGCATGCTGATTCGGGAGATCTGCCCCTGGTTTGAAATCTCCCCCGCCTGGTCCGGATTCGAGCGGGGCGCGGCGGACGGAGGTTGCTCCTGCACCGATTCCCGCGCCACGTCCGGGACCTCTTGAGGCCCCCGCGACTGGCGCTGCGACGGCGCCTGTTGCTACGGCTCCCGGGTCCGAAGTGGCGCATCAGGTGATTCCGCGACCGGCGCCGCCCGGCGCGTCCTGGTGTGTGTCCCTCGAAGGTAGCTCCGTGTCCGCACAAGGGCGAGCCCCCGCACGCTGGTTGCGTGCGGGGGCTCGTCGTCGCGTGTCGGCCGCGGTGAGGCCCTGCGCTGCGGGACCGGTGGTACCGGCCGGTCCCGGTCGGCGGGCGCCCGGCCTAGTAGACGCTGACCCCGTAGGCGCTCAGGGCCTCCGTCACCGGCTGGAAGAAGGTCGTGCCGCCGGAGGTGCAGTTGCCGCTGCCGCCGGAGGTCAGACCGTACGCGGTGCCGTCGCTGCCGTAGAGCGAGCCGCCGGAGTCACCGGGCTCGGCGCAGACCGTGGTCTGGATGAGACCGGAGACGACGTCACCGCCGCCGTAGTTCACGGTCGCGTTGAGCGCGGTGACCCGGCCGCTGTGCGTACCCGTGGTGGAGCCGTCACGGATGACGGTGGTGCCCACGCTCGGGGTGGCCGCGCGGGTGATGTCCACGCCGTTCGCGGTGCCGGGGCGGCTGACGGAACCGGTGTAGCGCACGATGCCGTAGTCGTTGCCCGGGAAGCTGGAGCCGGCGGTCGAGCCGATGGCTGTGGTGCGGCCGGAGTTGGAGTACCAGGTGCCCGCGCCGTCGGTGCAGTGACCGGCCGTCAGGAAGTACTCGACGCCGCTGCTGCTGCGGACGTTGAAGCCGAGGGAGCAGCGCCAGCTACTCGCGTAGATGGCGTCGCCGCCCTGGATGAGCTTGCTGAACGTGCCGGGCGTGCGCTTGATCTGCAGCGCGTCGGCGTCGGCGCCGGCCTCCCGCTTGATCTGCGCGATCTCGGCCTCGGACACCGTGCTGTCGACGGTGACGACAACCCGGTTGGTCTTGCTGTCGACGGCCCAGGCGGTGCCCGGGATGTCGGCCTCCAGCACCGAACCGCTGACGCTCTTGAGCTCGGCGGAACTGAAGGTGGTGGGAGCTTCGGATGCGTTCGCGCTGGGGATCGCGATCGCGGCGGCGGCTACGAGACCGGTGGAGACGGCGATCAGCCGGGTGCGTCTCGAAATGCCGCTGCGGGGGGTGGTGCGCTTGATCCTCACTTCTCGTTCCTCCATGAAGGAAGTAGGGGGCCCCGTGGGGTTCGGGCCCGTGAGGCGCAGTCAGGAGACCGGTGCCCGGATTCCGGACATGCCGTGCTCCTGACAAGCGCTGGGGGTGAGTATTCGGCCGACGGACCGGTCGCCGCAAGAGTGCCTTTCGGCCGTCACCCTGTGAACCGCCTGTGCGGCGCGACCCCCGACACCCTTGCGCCACCAGCCGGTACTCCTGCGCCATGACCGGCCGCCGCCGTCCCGGAGATGTCCGGAAGTGAACCCTCCGAATACTCTTGCTGACGTTCCTACGAACCAGTCGCCAAAGGACTCAACAACCGTCGGACATCCCGTCGGACACCCGCCGAACACCCCGCCGGGCATCCGGCCGGCCGACCGCCGTACGCCCTTCGGGCCGCCCCTCGGCTCAGGCCCGCCCACGAACGCCTCCCCGCACCCCGGGCTCAGCAGTCGCACCCGCAGTCGCAGCCGCCGCCCTCACCACAGCAACTGCAGCACTCGCAGCAGTCGCAACACCCGCTGCAGTCACCGTTGAAGCAGGCCTGCTTGCGCTCCCCGGTCCAGGGGTCCTCGTGGGTGCCGCAGCACAACTGGCACGTACAGAACAGCCCCACCCACACCGCGCACCCCGCGATCAGCCCACGCCGGCGCGGCGGCCCGGGCGGCACCGGACCGCCGGGACCGCCCGGGGTACCGGGGGCGCCGGGCGGTGCGTAGGGGTGAGGACCGTGGGCACAAGAAACGGTGTCGAAGGCACGATCTACGGAGTTGGGCAGTTCGTGAACGAGCAGCCGGTGAGCGAGACCGCCGTCGGTGCTGTGTCCTCCCGGGGAAACCCCGGACCCCCAGGCCACCTCGCGCAGCGCGAGACGGATGCCCCGCACGGCGTCGTCGGCGAGCCGGCGGGCCTCGGTGAGCGGAGTGCCGGTGGCGGTGAGGGGGTTCCACGCGCCCGACGCGGCGTCGGTCTCCCGGTCCTCCACGGCGTCCAGGAGATGGACGGCCCGGCGTTGCACACCCGCCCGGCGAGTACCGCCGTGTGCACGAAGGCTGCCGCGGTGGCGGTCTCGGTCGGTTCGGTGACGGTGAGGATCGGGGTGCCGGGGCCGGCGAGGGTCTCGATGCCGGTCTGCCGGTCGACGGCGTCGACCAGGACGGCCGTGTCGAACCCGACGTCCGTACCGGTCCGCGCCCCGGCCCGGTCCCAGTTCGCGGCGAGCGGCGAGCGCCACCGGGCGGCGGGCCAGCAGCCCGTCCCGGTCGGCGACATGGTCGCGCACCTTGGCGGAGGCCAGGACCAGCGATACGGCCGCCGCGAGCCGCGCACCCTCACCGTGCGCGACGGAGGCGGTCCGCATGCCGCGCAGCGGACACGGCCCCGCGGTGCGTCGCCCGGCACCGGCGTCTTCGGCCTGAGCCTCCGTCAGGACGGAGACGAGCAGTCCGTCGTAGTTGGTGACGGCGCGTGCGAGCTGCCCGTGGTCCCCACGCAACGCCATGCACAGCCCGCACAGATGCGCCATCCACTAAGCCGTGAGCCGTTCACCGAGCCGGCGCCGGCAGGGTCTGACCATTCCGAACATGACGTCCCCCCCGTGGGTGATCCGAAGTGGAGCGGCGGCATCGTACGCACTGCCGCGTTCACCCGTACGCGCCGCTACTCACCCATACGCCGAGAAGAATCATATTTCACTCACAGTCAGCATCCTCTTACATCAGGACCCTTGGGGGGCTTGGGCTCTCGACGGATGCGCCCTGCACCAGTACCGTCACAAACCCCCCGCACGGCGTCCCATCACTTGGCGCGCCATCCGCATCATGGACGACCATAGGGATGCGGAAAGCAAGAAGGACCGCTGTGAGAGGAGGCGTCCATGGGATCGGTACGCAAGGCAAGTGCCTGGCTTGGCCTCGTCGACGACAACGAAGACGAGCGTTACTACGACGACGACTACTCCGACGGAACCGCGCCCGGGGACGCCTGGGTCACCGATCCGCGGGTCAAGGTGGCCCCGGACGTCGCCGTGGAGAAGGGCCGCCGCATCGGCACGGTGACCCCGGACAGCTTCCGGGACGCCCGCGCCATCGGCGAACTGTTCCGGGACGGGGTCCCCGTCATCATGAACCTCACCGCCATGGAGGCCGGTGACGCCAAACGCGTCGTCGACTTCGCCGCCGGGCTGATCTTCGGTCTGCGCGGTTCCATCGAGCGGGTGTCCAACCGTGTGTTCCTGCTGAGCCCGGCCGACACCGAGGTCGTCAGCGGGGAGCCGGCGGCGCACCGGTCGGACGGCTTCTTCAACCAGAGCTGAGGCAGGGCCGCTCACCGGCCCTGCCCCTCCCCACTCCCCCTCCCGACCCGGCCTACCGGAACGCGTCGATCCCGGTCAGCGCCTTGCCCAGCACGAGCTGGTGCATCTCCACGGTGCCCTCGTAGGTCAGCACCGATTCGAGGTTCGTCGCGTGCCGCATGACGGGATACTCGAGCGAGATCCCGTTGGCACCGAGGATCGTGCGGGCCGTACGACAGATGTCGATGGCCTCGCGGACGTTGTTCAACTTGCCGAAGCTGACCTGCTCGGGCCGCAGGCGGCCGGCGTCCATGCGCCGCCCGAGATGATGGGCGAGCAGAATCCCCTTGTGCAGTTCGACCGCCATGTCGGCGAGTTTGGCCTGCGTCAGCTGGAACCCGCCGATGGGCCGCCCGAACTGCTCCCGCGACTTCGCGTAGTCGACGGCGGCCTCGAAGCAGGCGCGCGCCGCGCCCATCGCGCCCCAGACGATCCCGTACCGGGCGTGCGTCAGGCAACTGAGCGGTCCGCGCAGTCCTGTCCCCTCGGGCAGTACGGCGTCGGCGGGCAGCCGTACGTCGTCGAGGACCAGCTCGCTGGTGACGGAGGCGCGCAGCGACCACTTGTGCTTGATCTCGGGCGCCGAGAACCCGGCACTGTCGGTGGGCACCACGAAGCCGCGGATCCCGTCGTCGGTCTGTGCCCACACCACGGCGACGCCGGCGACGGATCCGTTGGTGATCCACATCTTGCGGCCGTTCAGCACCCAGTCCCCGCCGTCGCGCTTGGCGTGGGTCCGCATGGCGGCGGGGTCGGAACCGTGGTCGGGTTCGGTGAGCCCGAAGCAGCCGATGACCTCGCCGGCGGCCATCCCCGGCAGCCACCGCTGCTTCTGCTCCTCGCTGCCGAACCGGTGGATCGCGTACATGGCGAGCGAGCCCTGTACGGAGACCAGGGACCGGATGCCGGAGTCGGCGGCCTCCAGCTCCAGGCAGGCGAGCCCGTACTGCACGGCCGAGGCGCCCGCGCAGCCGTAGCCGCTGAGCGGCATGCCGAGCGCTCCGATCCCGCCGAGCTCCCGGGCCAGCTCCCGGATGCCGGGCAGTTCGCCCTTCTCGTACCAGTCGGCGACGTACGGCAGCACCCGGTCCCCCGCCCAGGCACGCACGGTGTCCCGGACGGCCAGGTCCTCCGGCTCCAGCAGGTCGTCGAGGCCGAGCGGGTCGGCCGGGTCGAAGGGGGGCAACTTCGCGGACGCGGACATGGGACACCCTCCGGGGCGATCGGTCCGGGGCGGATTCGGCCGACGCGTACGGCCGGTACGGATACGGCCGGTACGAGTACAGCCGGTTGGATACGGCTCGTACTGCTCAACTAGCGCTGCTAGTCAGGTTTGGGCCGACGTTACGACGCGGGGTCGCGCACGTCCACCCGGTCGGCCCGCGGCACGCCTCACACCGAGACGCGGGACTCCGCGGCCTCCCTCGGCGCGGGGACATCAGCCACCTCGGCCGGGGTCCGGGCGGGCCCGTCCGAGGCGGCCTCGGCGGGCGTTGTTTCCCCGGCGGGCGCCGGCTCGCACTGCATCGTCCGCGGCAACCGCAGCGCCATCACGGCCCCGAGCAGCAGCAGGACCGCGCTGGCCAGCAGGGTCACATGCAGCCCGTGCACGAAGGCGTGGCGGGCCGCGTCCCTCAGGGCGGCTCCGGCGGGCCCGCCCAGCTGGGCGGCGACCTCGTAGGCCTCGCCCAGCGAGTGCCGCGCCGCCGAGGACTCCGAAGCGGGTACCCCGGGGACCTCTTTGAGGCCGGGCGCGTAGGCCGCGTTCATCACGCTGCCGAGGAGCGCTATCCCGATTCCGGCGCCCAGCTGGTACGAGGTCTCGCCTATGGCTGCGGCCCCTCCCGCCTGCTGCGGGGGCGCCTCGCTCAGCATCGACTCGTACGCCCCGAACAGGGTGGTCTCCAGGCCGAAGCCGAGCAGGACGAACCCGCTCAGCAGCAGGACGCGGTTGTCCTGCCCGCCCATCGGGGTCAGCAGCAGCACCGCGGCGGCCGTCAGACAGAAGCCGGAGAAGACCATGCGGCGCGGTCCGAACCGGCGCAGCAGCCGCGCGCCCGCCAGCCCCGCCGCCATCGCGGCGAACGTCAGCGGCAGCAGGCGCAGTCCGGTCTCCAGCGGGGAGAGTCCGAGGACGAGCTGGAGGTACTGCGCGGCGATCAGTTCCAGTCCGACCAGGGCGAGCATCGCCAGCACGATGCAGCCCACCGACGTGCTGAACGCCGGCCGGGCGAACATGCGCAGGTCGACCAGCGGGTGCGCGCGTCGCCGCTGCCGGCGGACGAAGGCGGCCAGCAGGGCGGCGCCCACGGCCAGCGACAGGGCGGTCCACAGGCCCCCGGCGGATTCCCCGCCGAGCCGCTTCACACCGAGGACCACCGCGAACAGTCCGGCGGCGGCCATCAGCGCGCCCGTCACGTCCCAGGGGCCGGTGCCGTCGCCCTTCGACTCGGGCAGCAGGATCCGTCCCACCGGGAGGCTGACCAGCATCAGCGGAATGTTGATGAGGAAGACCGAGCCCCACCAGAAGTGCTCGAGCAGGAAGCCGCCGAGCAGCGGTCCGACCGCCGCGCCCACCGCGGCCACCGCGCTCCAGATACCGATGGCGAACGCCCGCTCGCGCCGGTCGGGGAAGACCTGCCGCAGGAGCGACAGCGTCGCGGGCATGATCATCGCGCCGCCGACGCCGAGCAGTGCCCGCGCCGCGATCAGCACCGGCGCGCTGTCCGCGAGGGCCGCCAGTCCGGAGGCGAGGCCGAACAGGGCGTAGCCGAGCAGGAGTACGCGTCTGCGGCCGACCCGGTCGCCCAGGGTGCCGAAGAGAATCAGCAGTGAGGCGCAGACCAGCGGGTAGGCGTCGACGATCCAGAGCAGTTCCACCGCGCCCGGCCTGAGGTCTTCCGTGACGGCGGGGACCGCCACATGCAGCACGGTGGCGTCGACGGCGACGAGCAGCAGGCTGACGCAGAGGACGACGAGTACCACCCAGCGGTTGGCACCGGCCCCGGCCGCCCGACGGCGCAGCGCGGCGGCCGTGGTCGTCCCGGACATGTACAGACCTCCCAGATGTTCCCTCGCCCTCGGCGGGCTCACGGGGTGGGGGACTCCCCCGTGACTCGGCCGGAGAGGAGCGGTACGAACTCCGGCCCGCGCAACGAACGGCGAGTGACAGGCAGCGTACGCGAGGCCGTGCCGTTATCGAGTGGCAGGCCTCTCCCATCTGCGGCCGACAGGTGTGGCGTACACCACTTCCGCACGGCTTCCGCGACCCGCTCCGGGGTTCGCACACCCGCGGGACGGGCCGGCCACGCACCCGGTCGATAATCGGGCCCGTGACCGATCTTGAGACGCATGCCGCACCGGCCCGCCCCGGAGCGCTGCGCAGGGCCGCGCCGGCGCTTCTCGGGTACGCGGCCGTGCGCGCCCTGGGCCTCCTCGTCCTGGTCCTGTGGAGCGAGGCACGCGGCAAGAGCGCGTACACCCTGCTCACGGCCCGCTGGGACGCCCTCTGGTACACGAGGGTCGCGGAGCTGGGGTACGGCTACGAGGTGCGCCTGGCGAACGGGGACGTGCACTCGAACCTGGCCTTCTTCCCCCTGCTCCCCTGGCTGGAGCGGCTGGTGGCGGCGGTGTCGCCGCTGTCGTACGCGGACGGGGGCTTCGTGGTCGCCGTGCTCGCCTCGCTCGCCGCGGCCTGGGGCATCTTCGCGGTGGCGGACCATGTGTACGGGCCGCGGGCCGGGGTCTGCGCGGTGCTGCTCTGGGCGGTGCTGCCGGTCGGGGTCGTCCAGTCGATGGCGTACAGCGAGTCCCTGTTCACGGCGCTCGCCGCCTGGTCGCTGTACGCGGTGCTGACCGGGCGCTGGGTGACGGCCGGGGTCCTGGCGGCGCTCGCCGGTCTGACCCGCCCGGTCGGGCTGGCGGTGGTCGCGGCGGTCTGGGCGGCGGGCGTCGTCTCCTTCCTGCGCGACCGCCGCAGCGCCGGGGAGGAGCACCACTCGTTCGGGGGGAGCCGTGGTGCGGCAGCGGTGGACGGCGCGCGCTCCGGGGAACGCGCCGCCCCGGACGGGAACACCCCGCGCGCGTCTCCTGCCGGGGGCGCGTCCCTCCTCCCGGGCGCCCCCGGTGTGGGCGTCCGCCGGGCGCTCGCCCTGTTCGTCGCTCCGCTCGGCGCCGCCGGTTACGTTCTGTGGGTCGGGCACCGGACCGGGAAGGGCCCGTTCGGGTATCTCGACGTACAGGCGGGCTGGCGGAACGGGTTCGACGGCGGTTTCGCCTTCGCCCGGTTCACGGCAGAGAAGTTCACGTCGTTTCCGTCGGCCCTGGCGGGGCTCGGACTGGTCCTCGGGGTCGGCCTGCTGGTGCGGCTGTACGTGCTCTGCGTACGGCAGCGCCAGCCGCTCCCACTGCTGGTGTACGCCGGTGTCGTCACCGTCCTCGCCCTCTGCGCGTCGAGCTACTTCGGCTCGAAACCGCGCCTGCTGATGCCCGCCTTCCCCTTGCTGCTGCCCCTCGCCCTGACCCTGGCACGACTGCGTACGCCCAGGTCGGCGCTGGTGGTGGGGTCCGTCGCGGTGGCCTCGGCGGTGTACGGCGCCTTCTGGCTGAACGGCTCCGGCCCGCCCTGACCGGCCCCGCGGGCCCTGTCCACCCCCTCCCCGCGCCAACGGGCGGTGAGCGCCGGGGAAAAACTGCGCCGACCTTCGGTGAACGCATTCTAAAAGCGCGATAAAACTGTCCCCTCGAATGATCAAAGAAATTGAAGGCGGCGACGGCTGAAGAATGCCGATTCGCGGAAAATAAAGGCCGCCTTGAGAGCAACCCCACATCACATCGTCATCACAAAGCCGCTGATTCGACGGGGCTGGGCGCTCACTCCCTGTAACGTCGATTGGGTGCGTACCGAACGGAAGACCACCCGTCTGGACCGGGTGTTCACGAGGCTGGATCGTGAGCCGGAACGACCGGCCCACCTCGACGTGCCTCGAATGAGCCGGCACCGGACGGTGCTCTTCGGCTCCACCCTGGCCTTCTACGTGGCGATCGTGTGGGCCGTCGTCATCGCGTCCTGGCTGGTCCGGCTGGACTGGCAGGTGATGTTCTTCCGCCCGTACGAGCAGTGGGCGGAGCTGCACGCCATCGTCGACTACTACGTGGTGCTCGGCCAGCGCGGTCCGACCGCGGTGATGGTGGCGGCCTGGCTGGGCTGGCGCTCCTGGCGGCAGCACACCCTGCGCCCACTGCTCGCGCTCGCGGTCTCCCTGCTGCTGCTCAACATCACCGTCGGTGCCGCGAAGTACGGCATGGGACGCCTCGGACCGCATTACGCGACCGAGATCGGCTCCAGCGAGATGTGGCTCGGCGGCAGTATATTTCCCAGCGGTCACACCGCGAACGCCGTGGTGACCTGGGGAATCCTGGCCTATCTGGCTTCCACTCCGAGAGCGCGGCGCTGGCTGTCCGCCGTGTCCGCGGTGACCTCGCTCGGTGTCGGGCTGTCCACCGTCTATCTCGGCACCCACTGGCTGAGCGACGTCCTGCTCGGCTGGGTGGCGGGCCTGCTGATCCTGCTGGCCCTGCCCTGGTTCGAGCCGCTGATCGCCCGTGCCGAGGACCGGATCTTCGGCTGGCGCGACCACTGGCGGGACCGCCGGTACGCCCAGCGGGGCCGGGCGGTACCCGCGACTCCCGTCACGACGCCGGTCACGCTCAGGCCACTCACCGGCCGTGAGGCCGGCGCGGCCCCCGAACCGGTCTCCGCGTCCCGCCCAGTCGGCCGGTCACCCGCCTATCTGGCGCCAGGACCGCACTCGACGCGCGCGGAGCGCACACCGGTCACTCCGACCGGCAGCCGCCGCCCGCCGTACGGCGAACGTCATCCGCGCGGCAACACCCCGGCAGCCCGCCCCTGACGGTCCCGCCGGACCCCGCGGCGACAGGCCCGGTACACACCTCGGCCACGGTTCCCTCGCGGAACCGGGGCCGTCGCCGTGTCTCACCCCTTCCAGGACCGCGCCACCGTGCCGTCCTTCACCTCGAAGTTCAGCCGTCCCACGCGGTACTCCATGGTGATGATCGTCCCCGGCGGCAGCGCCCGGACCGTCGCCCAGCCACGCTCGCGCGCGAGGTGCTCGGCCCGGTCCACGGGCAGCCCCACATAGGCGTCCGGGCTGTCGTCGGGATCCGCGGAAGGTGTCGGAATAGGTGCCATACAGTCACGCTATGCCCTGCCCGGCGGACGGGGAAGGCCGGACCGGGAACACCTGCCCGAGATCCCCCGGCGGTCACACTTCTGTCACAGGATCACGGCAGACGTTTATGCCCACGCCCATCACACTAATGGGTGATTCGAAGCCTCTTCGAGCGGCGGCCGAACGTAATTCCCGGGCATCGCTCCGGGGCCGCGGATAAACCCGGCAGAGGCTTCCGGAAGAAGCATCCCGGGCCCCTTCGGGCCATTCCATTCCGTCGCCGTGACGACGGGTGCGCACCCCCGGAAAACGTGCCCCACGGAAAATTCGCGGTTCCGTCACACGATCCACCCGCCCCCACCGGCCGGTACGGGCGGGCCCGGACCGCTCCGACCGGCCCTGCGCGGCTCTGCTCGGTCCGGCTCCGCTCGGCCCGGTCGGCGCGCGATCCGGCGTCAGCTCGCCACGCCGGATCCCCCCGCCCTGGTCAGGGCGCGGGAGAGCCGGTCGCGGGCCGTGGTGATCGCGTCGGTCAGCCCGGCCGGCTCCAGCACCTCGAACTCGAAGCCCAGCAGCATCACGTGGACCACCAGGGCGTTGAAGCTCGCCGCCCCGGTGGTCAGGACACAGGTGTCCGGTTCTTCCGCCCGGAGCGTGCCGACGGAGGGCGAGATCCGCTCCGCGGCCTCCTCGGCGGGCACCAGCAGCCGTATCGCGGCCTGCGAGGCGTACGCGCGCGTGGAGACGCCCCGGGACACATAGGCGGCCAGGTCCTCGGCCGGGGGCTCCCGCGGGACGAAACGCGGGCCGTGCGGGGGCTTCGGGGTGACGCGGTCCACCCGGAAGGTGCGCCAGTCCTCGCGGCCCAGGTCCCAGGCCACCAGGTACCAGCGGCGTTCCGAGCACACCAGACGGTGCGGTTCCACGGTGCGGCGACTCGTCGCGCCGTCGTGGCCCCGGTACTCGAAACGCAGACGTTCGGTGTCGCGGCAGAGCTGGGCGAGTTCGGTGAGCACGGCCGGGTCGACGGCGTCGGCGCCCGGTCCGCGCAGCATCGGCACGGTGACGGCGTTCAGGGCGCCCACCCGGCGGCGCAGCCGGTCCGGCAGCACCTGTTCCAGCTTGGCCAGGGCCCGCACCGAGGTCTCCCCGATGCCTTCGATGCCCTGCCCGGCCGCCGTACGCAGCCCGACCGCGACGGCGACGGCCTCGTCGTCGTCCAGCAGCAGCGGCGGCAGTTCGGCGCCCGCGCCCAACTGGTAGCCGCCGCCGGTTCCGGGGCTGGCGTTGACGGGGTAGCCGAGCGTGCGCAGCCGGTCCACGTCGCGGCGCAGGGTCCGGGAGCTGACCCCGAGCCGCCCGGCCAGATCGGCGCCGGACCACTCGCGGTGGGCCTGGAGCAGGGACAACAGACGCAGCAGTCGTGCCGAGGTCTCCACCATGGGCCGAGTCTGCCAGCCTTTGCGGACAGTCACTGTCCGCAAAGGAGGTGGGCCCCGTCCGGACGCCGGAAACCGGCGGCCGCCCGGACGGGGCCTCGCCTCGCCTCACCACCCGGTGCATCCGGGGCGGATCAGAGCACGAGACGCTGACCGGGGAGGATCACGTCGGGGTCGCCGCCGATGACGGCCTTGTTGGCGGCGTGCAGCTGTTGCCAGGTGGTGCCGTGCCGGTCGGCGATGGCGCTCAGCGTGTCGCCCTCGCGGACGGTGTAGTCACCGCCGGACGAGCTCCGGTCCGCGCCGCCCGACGACTGGGCCGGCGCCTTCGACGGGACCGACTGGTTCGGCTGGTTCGGCTGGTTCGACTGGTTCGACGATGTCGACCGCCGGGAGGACTCCGCGGGCTTCGCCGGGGCTTCCTGGGCGGTCACCGAGCCGGCACCGGGTGCGCTCCCGGACGCCCCGGCACGTGCCGAGCAGGTGGGCCAGGCGCCCCACCCCTGGCCGCGCTGGACCTTGGCGGCGATGGTGATCTGCTGGGTCTTGGTGGCCCGGTCGGCGGTCGGCGCGTAGGCCGTGCCGCCGTACGCGCGCCAGGTGGAGGCGGAGAACTGGAGTCCGCCGTAGTAGCCGTTGCCTGTGTTGATGTGCCAGTTGCCGCCGCTCTCGCACTGTGCGATGCGGTCCCACACTCCGCGGTCCGCCGCCGTGGCGCTGCCGGCCGAGGCCAGCAGCCCGAGGGGCGCGAGCAGTGCCGCGCCGGCCAGAGCCGCCGCCGTACGGGGCTTCTGGGTCTTCTGGGTCCTGCGGGCGTCGCGGGTGTTGTCGGCACAATCGGACATGTAGTTCCCTCTCCAAGGACCCGGGGTCCCCCGGAGCAAAGCGCCACCGCCGCGTCATGGGACGCGGCATGTCGCGCTCGCCCCGTCCGCCGTCGGGTCGTGCGACGGATCCGGTGGTGCGATGGATCCGGCTGGTGCGGTCGGCGGACGTTCCCGAGCGGTGCTCGCTGCACACGGCGAAGGAATCTAGGCAGCCGACCGGGCCGGTATCAAGCAACTCCCCGTCTTCGCAGGCCAGTTCGGCATTACCCTCGGTAGCGTCAATTTCAGGACACCCACTTCATTCACTGATTTCATGATTTATCAACCAGCGGGACGCATGTCCTGTGAGCCACTTCACCCGGTCAACGGCGTTGATACCGCAGGCAGTTGACGTTGAGTGTCCGATTCCGTGCTGGAAGTGACCGTGGGCGCAGGATGGTTCGATTCCGTTCACTCCCGGGCGTGACTCCCGCCACAGATCGCCCGTTGTCATCTGTATGAGCCGGGGGCCCACCCCGGACCACGGGCCGGGACCCACCCGGCCTCGCCACGCACCGCATCCCGAGGGAGCCACCCGTGCCGCGCATGCTCGACGTCAGCAACGAGGTACGCGCCGAGATCGGCGACGAAGAAGCCGACCGCCTGCTCGCCGGAGGTTCCGCCCCGGGCGGGTACGACTGCACCTCCTGCCGCACACCGGGCGATCCGGAGCAGGAGCGGACCAGCACGGTCCTGTTCATCGGGGACGAGACCGCCGTCCTCGCCTTCGCCCACTCCACATGCCTGCCCTCGCAGGTCGTCCAGGTCACCGAGGAGCAGCTCCAGGGCGCCGTGCGGTCCATCGGCGGCGACGCCGCAGCCCCGGCGGCGCCCGCGCAGAACGCGCAGGCCGCACAGACGGCCCCTGCGCAGGCTGCTCCCCATCAGGTCGCAGCGCCGCACGTCATGCCCGAGCAGGCCGTACTCGGCGTGACCAGCGGACTGGTCCTGATCGCCGGGGAGTTGCACCCGGCCCTGGTCGTCGAGCCGACCGCACCAGTGGCGCGGCCCGGTTCTCTCGGCTCCGGCGACGACTTCCTGCCGCTGCTCATCGAGCAGGGCTTCATGCCCGTGACCGAGCTGTCCACCGCGCCGTCCGTGCTGCACGGCTGGTCGGTTCTGCTGGCCGTGGGACAGCTGCACGCGGTGCTCCAGCCGAACCCGAACGGCGGGCAGCCGGTGGCCTGGTGGCAGGCGCACCAGCCGCTCCAGGTCACCGAGGGCTGGCGGGCGGCCGCCAACAAGCACCAGCAGGTGCTGCTGTTCGCGGCTCCGGTCGGCTCGATCGGCCGTCAGCCGCGCGAGGACCTGCTGCGCGACGCACTGGACAGGACCGCGGCGAACGGAAGGCTGGTCACGGCAGCACTGCCGCTCGCCGGTCTCTGACAGGTGGTCGACGGACGGCTGACGGCCGATGACCGACGGCTGAGCCCCGGCTGCCGGCCGGCAGGCCGGTGACCGGCGAAAACCCATACCGCGGCCGCATCCCTTACCGGGCGGGGTCGTTTGGAGATACGTGCACGCATACGACGCTCCCCGCCGCCAGCCCTTCCCGTTGGTTCCCTCCCCCGTGCGGTCGGCTCAGGACTCCGCGGGCGGCCCTTCGGCCACGCCGATCTACGACGCGCTCTACGCCGAGTACGTGAAGTCCTTCCGCTCGCTGCCGGGTGACCGCAGCGGCGAGGAGAAACTGGGCTTCACCGCCTTCGGAGGCGCCCCGCACAGTACGGGCTCGTCCGTCGGCCACGGCTCGGGGACGTTCGGCGGTTCCGTCGGCGGCGGGTCGTACGGCGCCTACAGCGCGGGGGCGAGCAGCGCCCGTCAGAGCGCGGGGCAGCAGCCGCAGTGGCAGCGCGTCTCGGCGGTCGGCCGGCACGCCATCGGGAGGCATCACGTGCCGGCGGCACTGCCCCCGGCCCCGCGCCGGGAGGCCTGACCAAGGGCCACCGGGCCCACCGACGAGACAGGGTGAAGGGGGCGGTCCCGGCCGGGACCGCCCCCTTCACCCTGCGTGCCGCCGTTACGTCACTTCTTCTTGCCGCGCTTCTCCCGCACCCGCACCGAGATGTGGATGGGCGTGCCGTCGAAGCTGAACTCCTCACGCAGCCGGCGCTCGATGAACCGCCGGTAGCCCGCCTCGATGAAGCCGGAGGCGAAGAGCACGAACCGCGGCGGCTTGGTGCCCGCCTGCGTGCCGAACAGGATGCGCGGCTGCTTGCCGCCCCGCACGGGGTGCGGGTGGGCGGCGACCAGCTCGCCGAGGAAGGCGTTCAGCCTGCCCGTCGGGACGCGGGTCTCCCAGCCCGCCAGGGCCGTCTCGATCGCCGGGACCAGCTTCTCCATGTGGCGTCCGGTGCGGGCCGACACGTTCACCCGCGGCGCCCAGGCGACCTGGCCGAGCTCGGTCTCGATCTCCCGCTCCAGGTAGTAGCGGCGCTCCTCGTCGAGGGTGTCCCACTTGTTGAACGCGAGGACGAGCGCGCGCCCCGCCTCGACGGCCATGGTGACGATGCGCTGGTCCTGCACCGAGATGGAGTCGGCGGCGTCGAGGAGGACGACGGCGACCTCGGCCTTCTCGACGGCGGCGGCGGTGCGCAGCGAGGCGTAGTAGTCGGCGCCCTGCTGGAGGTGGACGCGCTTGCGGATGCCCGCGGTGTCCACGAACTTCCAGGTCCTGCCGCCCAGCTCGATCAGCTCGTCGACCGGGTCGCGAGTGGTGCCGGCGATCTCGTTGACGACGACGCGCTCCTCACCGGCGACCTGGTTCAGCAGCGAGGACTTGCCGACGTTCGGGCGGCCGATCAGGGCGATCCGGCGCGGGCCGCCGACCGCCGTGCCGAAGGTCTGCGCGGGGGCCTCCGGCAGCGCCTCCAGGACCTGGTCCAGCATGTCGCCGGTGCCCCGGCCGTGCAGGGCCGAGACCGGGTGCGGCTCGCCCAGGCCCAGGGACCACAGGTAGGAGGCGTCGGCCTCGCCGCTCTGGCCGTCCACCTTGTTCGCGCACAGGACGACCGGCTTGCCGGCCTTGCGCAGCAGCCGGACGACGGCCTCGTCCGTGTCGGTCGCGCCCACCTTGGCGTCCACCACGAACACCACCGCGTCGGCCGCCTCGATCGCGTACTCGGCCTGCGCCGCCACGGAGGCGTCGATGCCGAGGACATCCTGCTCCCAGCCGCCGGTGTCGACGACCTTGAAGCGGCGGCCCGACCACTCGGCCTCATAGGTGACGCGGTCCCGGGTAACGCCCGGCTTGTCCTCGACGACCGCCTCACGGCGGCCGATGATGCGGTTCACCAGGGTCGACTTGCCGACATTGGGGCGGCCGACGACGGCGAGCACGGGCAGCGGGCCGTGTCCGGCTGCCTCGATGGCGCCCTCGACGTCCTCGAGATCGAAGCCCTCCTCCGCGGCGAGCTCCATGAACTCCGCGAACTCGGCGTCGCCGAGCGCCCCGTGGTCGTGCTCGTGCTCGGCCGAGCCGTCGGGCTGGATGTGGTCGTTCATGAAGTCCGTACCTCGTTGTTCATCGTGGTGGTCGGTGGAACACCCGATTCCGGGCGTTCCACTACTCAGTGTCCGCTAGCGCCCGGTGAGACGCCTGGCGTTTTCCAGGTGCGCGGTGAGCTGCTTCTGGATGCGCTCGGTCGCCTCGTCCAGCGCCTTGCGGGTACGCCGTCCGCTGCCGTCACCCGCCTCGAACGGGTCGCCGAAGACGACGTCGACGCGGGAGCGCAGTGGGGGCAGCGCCTTTATCAACCGTCCGTCCTGCCCGGAACTTCCCAGGACGGCGACGGGCACGATCGGCGCGCCGCCGCGCAGGGCGAAGTAGGCGAGCCCCGCGCGCAGCGCGGCGAAGTCACCCTCGCCGCGGGTGCCCTCGGGGAAGATACCGAGGACGCCGCCCTGCTGCAGGACGCCCAGCGCCCGGGAGACGGCCGTGCGGTCGGTGGTGTTCCGGTCCACCTTCACCTGGCCGATGCCGGTCAGGAACGGGTCGAGCGGCCCGACGAACGCCTCCTGCTTGATCAGGAAGTGCGTGGGCCGGGGGGCCACGCCCATGACCATCGGACCGTCGATGTTGTGGGAGTGGTTCACGGCGAGGAGCACCGGGCCGGCGGCGGGCACCCGCCAGGCACCCAGCACGCGCGGCTTCCACAGTCCATACATCAGGCCGACGCCGATACGCCGCCCGACCTCGGCGCCCCGCGCCGACGGAAGCCCGGTCACCGGCCGGCTCGCTTCTCCTCGACGAGGGTGACGACACACTCTATGACCTGCTGCAGGGTCAGGTCGGTGGTGTCCACCTCGACCGCGTCGTCCGCCTTGGCCAGCGGGGAGGTCTTGCGGCTGGAGTCGGCCGCGTCCCGCTTGACCAGGGCCTCGCGCGTGGCGTGCAGGTCGGCGCCCTCGAGTTCACCGCTGCGGCGGGCGGCCCGTGCCTCCGGGGAGGCGGTGAGGAAGACCTTCAGGTCGGCGTCGGGCAGCACGGTGGTGCCGATGTCGCGGCCCTCGACGACGATGCCGGTGACGGCGGAGCCGGCGATGGCGCGCTGCAGTTCGGTGATCCGGGCGCGCACCTCGGGGACCGCGCTGACCGCGCTGACCTTGGAGGTGACGTCCTGCTCGCGGATCGGGCCGGCCACGTCGAGGCCGTCGACCGTGATGGCGGGCTTCTCCGGGTCGGTGCCGGAGACGATCTCGGGCTTGCCGGCCGCGGACGCGATCGCGAAGGGGTCGGCGGTGTCGATGCCGTTGGTGACCATCCACCAGGTGATCGCCCGGTACTGGGCGCCGGTGTCCAGGTAGCTCAGGCCCAGCTGTGCCGCCACGGCCTTCGACGTGCTCGACTTGCCCGTGCCGGACGGGCCGTCGATGGCGACAATCACTGGCGTGGCGCTTTCCACAGTGGGGACCTTCCTGGACCTGGCTGGCGGGGAACGGGGCGCGAAACCGCCCTGCACAAGGTTACTGGGTGCGCGTCCCCCGATCGGCCGTACCCGGGCCCGGGGACGCGACCGGCCCGGAAGCGGTGGCGGCACCGCCCTCGCCCCATGCCCTCGGCTACCCGTCGGGCTGTCCACCCCCGCAGCCCACCACCACTACCGCGCGGTGTCCTCCGTCCGCCACACCCCGTGCACCCCACACGCCGTCCCGCCACACACACCGCCCGCTGCCGCCGGCCACTGCCCGCCACGCGCCGTGTCCGCCGTGCACCACACGCCGTCCGCCCCGCATGCCGTCCGCCACCGCCGCCCACCACTGCTCGCCCGCCCGCCGGGCAGCCTACCCGCCGGGCAGCGCTACTGCCGGATGGACCAGCCCCGCTCCCGCAGCGCCGCGGTGAGCACCGGAGCCGCCTTGGGCTCCACCATGAGCTGTACCAGACCGGCCTGCTGCCCGGTCGCGTGCTCGATACGGACGTCCTCGATGTTGACGCCCGCACGGCCGGCGTCCGCGAAGATGCGCGCCAGCTGGCCCGGCTGGTCGTCGATGAGCACCGCCACGATCTCGTACGCACGCGGGGCGGAGCCGTGCTTGCCCGGGACCCGGATCTGGCCGGCGTTGCCGCGGCGCAGCACGTCCTCGATGCCGGTACTGCCCTCGCGCCGCTTGTGCTCGTCGGAGGACTGCAGCGCGCGCAGGGACCGTACGGTCTCCTCCAGGTCGGCGCCGATGTCGGTGAGCAGGTCGGCGACCGGGCCGGGGTTCGCGGAGAGGATGTCGATCCACATCCGGGGGTCGGAGGCGGCGATCCTGGTCACATCCCGGATGCCCTGCCCGCACAGCCGTACGGCGGCCTCCTCGGCGTGCTCCAGGCGTGCGGCGACCATGCCGGCCACCAGGTGCGGCATGTGGGAGACCAGGGCCACGGCACGGTCGTGGGCGTCGGCGTCCATGACGACCGGGACGGCCCTGCAGTGCGAGACCAGCTCAAGGGCGAGGTTCAGCACCTCGGTGTCGGTGTCCCGGGTGGGCGTGAGTACCCAGGGACGGCCCTCGAAGAGGTCCGCGCCTGCGGCCAGCGGGCCGGACTTCTCACGACCGGACATGGGGTGCGTACCGATGTACGCCGAGAGGTCGAGCCCACGCTGCTCCAGCTCGCGGCGCGGCCCGCCCTTGACGCTGGCGACGTCGAGGTAGCCGCGTGCCACACCGCGCTCCATGGCGTCGGCGAGCACGCCGGCCACGTGGGCGGGCGGGGCGGCGACGATCGCCAGGTCCACCGGCCCCTCGGGGGGCCCGTCGGTACCGGCGCCGAGCGCGGCGGCCGTACGGGCCTGCTCCGGGTCGTGGTCGACGAGGTGGACGGTGACACCCCGCTGGGACAGGGCGAGGGCGGCGGACGTGCCGATCAGTCCGGTACCGATGACGACTGCGGTTCTCACTGGGCGATGTCCTTGCGCAGGGCCGCCGCGGCGCCGAGGTACACATGGGCGATGTCGGCGCGCGGCCGGTCGGACTCGATGTGCGCGAGGATGCGGACGACGCGGGGCAGGGCGCCCTCGATGTCCAGTTCCTGGGCGCAGATCAGGGGGACGTCGACGATGCCGAGCTTGCGGGCGGCAGCGGCCGGGAAGTCGCTGTGCAGGTCGGGCGTGGCGGTGAACCAGATGCTGATCAGGTCGTCCGTGGCCAGATCGTTGCGTTCCAGCACCGCGGTGAGCAGCGCGCCGACCTGTTCCTCCATGTGGCCGGCCTCGTCCCGCTCGAGCTGGACGGCGCCCCGGACCGCTCGTACCGCCACGGCGTTGCTCCTTGCTGGTGTGCCGAATGTGCTGATTGCGCTGGATGCGCTGACGCGTGTATCGGCTGTTCGGTCGTTCAGCCTAGTCAGAACGGGCGCGGCCGGTGTCCGGTGCCCGCCCGCCGAGACGGTCGGCGCAAAAATGCCCCAGTCTGCCGCAAACTTCCCAAGCCCTCGCGGTTCCCTCCCCCGGAGTGACGTCATGACTGGCTCGACCCCACGCACGACACGACACACGGCCCTTCTCGCGGCAGGCGCGACAGCGCCGGCCGGCGGCTGCGGCGGGAACGGGGGCGGAGGCGACGACGGCTCCTCGCCGGACCCCGCCTCGGACACCGCGAGCCGGACAGCTCGGCGGGGCGGGGCGGGGCGGGGCGGGGCGGGACCTCGCCACGACCGACGGCATCCCGGTGCGTGGGGCGTGCTCTTCAAGGGCAAGAAGGGTGTGGTGACCCGGCCCGAGCAGGGCGACTTCAAGGCCTTCTCGGCGATCTGCACCCACCAGAACCGCCTGGTGGCGGACGTGTCGGACGGCACGGTCCACTGCGCCTGCCACGGCAGCCGGTTCCGGATCACCGACGGCTCGGTGGAGCAGGGCCGGCCACCAGGGCGCTGCCCGTGGAGCGGATCACGGTGGAGGGAAATTCGATTCGTCTGGCGTGAGCCGGCCCGTACGCTCCCGGGCATGCACTCCGCCGAGCTCCTGGTCCGCGACCACACGGTCTACGCCTGCGTCATGGGCTCGCGCGCCTTCGGCCTGGCCACGGAGGGCAGCGACACCGACCGCCGGGGCGTCTTCCTCGCCCCCACTCCCCTGTTCTGGCGCTTCGAGAAGCCGCCGACCCATGTCGAGGGCCCGGCCGAGGAACAGTTCAGCTGGGAGCTGGAGCGCTTCTGCGAGCTGGCCCTGCGCGCCAACCCCAACATCCTGGAGTGCCTGCACTCACCGCTCGTGGAGTACGCCGACGACACTGGTCGCGAACTGCTCGCCCTGCGCGGGGCGTTCCTCTCCCGCCGGGTCCACGAGACGTTCACTCGGTATGCGTACGGTCAGCGCCGCAAACTCGAGGCCGACGTCCGTGTGCACGGGGCGCCCCGCTGGAAGCACGCGATGCATCTGCTCCGCCTGCTGGCCTCCGCCCGCGACGTGCTGCGCACGGGCGTCCTCACCATCGACGTGGGCGAGCGGCGCGAGCCGCTGCTCGCGGTGAAGCGGGGCGAGGTTTCCTGGTCCGAGGTCGAGGCCCGGATGGCCCGGCTGGAGCGGGAGGCCGGTGAGGCGCTGCACCATACGCCGCTCCCGGCGCAACCGGACCGCCGCCGGGTCGAGGACTTCCTCGTCCGCGCCCGCCGCGCCTCCGCCCTGCGGACACCGTAGGGGCGGCCCTTGTCCCAGGTGCTCCCGCCCTCAGACGTCCCAGAGCGCCCCCAGGGCCAGCAGTTCGTCCCGGTACTCGATGCGGTCGGCCCAGGCGTCCGGCCAGGCGTCCGCGCCGAGGTGGGCGCCCGCGAAGGCGCCCGCGAGGCAGGCGATGGAGTCGGAGTCACCGGAGGTGCAGGCGGCCCGGCGCACGGCCGTGACCGGTTCGTCGACGAAGAGGAGGAAGCACAGCAGCCCGGTCGCGAGGGCCTCCTCCGCGATCCAGCCCTCCCCCGTCACCAGGCACGGATCGGTCTCCGGCGAGACGGTGTGCACGACGCGCTGGAGGCGTTCCAGGATCTCCAGGCACTCGTCCCAGCCGCGCGCGATGAAGTGCTCGGGGCTGGGGTCCCCCGCGCGGGTCCACAGGTCGCCGAGCCACACCGCGTGGTAGCGGGTGCGGTTCTCGTAGGCGTAGGAGCGCAACAGGCCGATCAGCCCGGTCGGTTCGGCACCCTCGGCGAGCAGGCGTACGGCGTGGGCGGTGAGGTCGGAGGCGGCGAGCGCGGTCGGGTGCCCATGGGTGAGGGCCGACTGCAACTGGGCGGCTCCCGCGCGCTGTTCCTCGCTCAGCCCGGGGGCGAGCCCGAGGGGCGCGACCCGCATGTTGGCGCCGCAGCCCTTGGAGCCGACCTGACTGGCGTCCTGCCAGGGGCGGTCGCTCTGCAGCAGACCGCACGCGTCGAGGCAGGTCCGCCCCGGCGCACGGTTGTTCTCGGGAGACCGGTACCACTCGACGAATTCAACCCGCACAGCCCGTTCCAGGCCCTCCGGAGTGAACAGACCGCGGTCCAGCGCCGCCCGCAGCCCTCTCCCCAGAGCCAGCGTCATCTGGGTGTCGTCGGTTACGCGGGCGGGAGTGGGCAACTCCATCGTCCGCCAGGGCCCGTACCAGTCCAGGATCTTGGGCACGCCGATGAACTCCGTCGGGCGGGCGAGCGCGTCCCCGAGGGCGAGTCCGGTGAGCGCGCCCGTGGCGGCGCGCTTGGTGACGACGGTGTTCATGCGGGACGTCCTTCCGGGGCCGGCCGGAGCAAGGGCGGGTGGAGCGTGGTGGCGGTGCCCGCCCGGTAGAGCGCGGCGGGTTTGCCCCGGCCGCCGGTGAGACGTGCGGCACCCGGAACCGCTTCGGCGAAGCCCGCGGAGGCGAGCACCTTGCGTCGGAAGTTGGGCCGGTCGAGCGTGGTGCCCCACACGGCCTCGTAGACCTGCTGCAACTCGCCGAGAGTGAACTCGGGCGGACAGAAGGCGGTGGCGAGGCAGCTGTACTCGAGCTTGGCGCCGACGCGTTCCCGGGCGTCGGCCAGGATCCGGTCGTGGTCGAAGGCAAGCGCCCGCGCGGAGTCGTACGGCATCCAGCGGGCCTGCGCCGCGTCGCCGCCCCCGCGCGCCTCGGGAGCGTCGGGCAGCAGCGCGGTGAACGCGACGGAGACGACCCGCATCCGGGGATCGCGGCCGGGTTCGCTGTAGGTCCGCAACTGCTCCAGGTGCAGTCCGGACACGTCCGTCAGCCCGGTCTCCTCGGCGAGTTCACGCCGGGCGGCGGTCTCCGCCGACTCGTCCGGCTGCACGAACCCGCCCGGCAGCGCCCAGCGGCCCGTGTACGGCTCCTCGCCGCGCTCGACGAGCAGGACGTGCAGCACGCCCGCGCGGAGCGTGCACACGGCGAGGTCGACGGTGACGGCGAAGGGCTCGTGGGCGTACTTGTCGTAGCCGTCCATGACCCGCACCCCCTTTTATAGTCGTCCTGACTATAAAAGGGGGTGCGGGTCACTCACAAGGCTTTAGAGCTCGACTTCCTGCATCAGCATGCCGACCTCGGTGTTGGACAGCCGGCGCAGCCAGCCCGACTTCTGGTCGCCCAGGGTGATCGGCCCGAAGCCGGTGCGCACCAGCTTCTCGACCGGGAAACCGGCCTCGTCGAGCATGCGGCGCACGATGTGCTTGCGGCCCTCGTGCAGGGTCACCTCGACGAGGTAGTTCTTGCCGGTCTGCTCGACGACGCGGAAGTGGTCCGCACGCGCGTAACCGTCCTCCAGCTGGACGCCGTCCTTCAGCCGCTTGCCCAGGTCGCGCGGGATCGGTCCGACGATGTGCGCGAGGTAGGTCTTCTTCACCCCGTACCGCGGGTGGGTCAGCCGGTGCGCCAGCTCACCGTGGTTGGTGAGCAGGATGACGCCCTCGGTCTCGGTGTCGAGCCGGCCGACGTGGAACAGCCGGGTCTCGCGGTTGGTGACGTAGTCGCCGAGGCACTGCCGCCCGTCGGGGTCCTCCATGGTGGAGACGACACCGGCGGGCTTGTTCAGCGAGAAGAACTGGTAGGACTGGGTGGCGACGGTCAGCCCGTCCACCTTGACCTCGTCCTTCTGCGGGTCGACCCGGCGGCCCTGCTCCAGCACGATCTCACCGTTGATCTCGACCCGCGCCTGCTCGATCAGCTCCTCGCAGGCGCGCCGGGAGCCGTACCCCGCGCGGGCGAGGACCTTCTGCAGCCGCTCGCCCTCCTGCTCGGCGCCCGGGAAGGTCTTCGGGGGCCGGACGTCCTTCTTCTCCGCGTACCGGTCGCGGTTGCGCTCCTCGATCCGCGTCTCGTACTCGCGCGAGCGGCCCGGAGCCGTACGGCCCCCGCCGCCCTTCTGCCCGGTCCGGGAGCCCTGGGAGGAGCCGCCGGACGGCTTGGCGCCGGTGCGGCCGGACTTCGGGCCCTCCTTGGTGACCCCGGGTCCCACGTCGTAGCGGCGCTCCTCGGGGCGGGGCTGGCGGGGGCGGCCCTGCCCCTGCTTCTGGTCCCTGTTGCCGCCGGAACCGCGGGGGTTACCGCGTCCGCCGCTCTTGCCGCTGCCGCTGCCGCTGCTTCGCATCACATTTCCGTTGTTGTCGTTTTAGGCATGTTGGTCGGATGGACCGTCGTCCGGGTCCGGGGCGTCCGGATCGAACGACGGTACGGCTTCCTGGGTCTCGGCCTCGATCGCCTCCGCCTCCGGGAGGAAGGGCGCGAGCTCCGGGAGCTCGTCCAGACCGCGCAGGCCCATCCGTTCCAGGAAGTAGTTCGTCGTCGTGTACAGGATCGCACCTGTTTCGGGTTCCGTGCCCGCCTCTTCGACCAGACCGCGCTGCAGCAGCGTGCGCATGACCCCGTCGCAGTTCACTCCGCGCACGGCGGAGACCCTGCTGCGGCTGACCGGCCGGCGGTAGGCGACCACGGCGAGGGTCTCCAGGGCGGCCTGGGTGAGCCGGGCCTGCTGGCCGTCCAGAACGAAGCCCTCGACAGCCGCGGCGTACTCGGGACGGCTGTAGAAACGCCAGCCGCCGGCGACGAGCCGCAGCTCGAAGCCGCGTCCCTGGGCGGTGTACTCGTCGGCCAGTGCGCGGAGCGCGTCCGCGACCTGCCGTCCGGGCCGCTCCAGAATCTTCGCCAGCCGCTCCTCGGTGGCGGGCTCGTCCACGACCATGAGAACCGCCTCCAGCGCGGACCTGAGATCGAGGTCCGCGACGGCGCGCGGCCCTGCCGAACCATCGGCTGTGCCCTCACTCACGCCTTGCTCACCCCTTCTCCTTCCTTCGGCGGCTCTCCCGGTGCTTCGGGCGGTCGGTCGAACTCGTCGGTGACCGTGGGGCCGACGTCCCCGTCGCCGCCGGTCCAGCGCACGGTCAGCTCGCCGAGCGCGGTCTCCTGGTCGAGGGCGACGGCCTTCTCCCGGTACAGCTCCAGGAGCGCGAGGAACCGGGCGACGACGGTCAGGGTGTCGTCCGTGTCCTCGGTCAGGGCCCGGAAACTGGCCTCACCGAGCTCCCTCAGCCGCGCGACCACGATCCCGGCCTGCTCCTGCACGCTGACCAGCGGCGCGTGGATGTGGTCGACGTACACCTGCGGCTTGGGCCTGGGCTGCATCGCTTTGACGGCGAGCCGGGCGAACCCCTCCGCGCCGATGCTGATGACGACCTCGGGGAGCAACTCGGCGTGGTGCGGTTCGAGTCCCACGGTACGGGGGTAGCGCCGGGCCTCCTCGTCCAGCCGCCGGCTGAAGATCTCCGCGATCCGCTTGTACGCGCGGTACTGGAGCAGGCGGGCGAACAGCAGGTCCCGGGCCTCCAGCAGGGCGAGGTCGGCCTCGTCCTCCACCTCGGCGGCGGGCAGCAGGCGGGCCGCCTTGAGATCGAGCAGCGTGGCCGCGACGACCAGGAACTCGGTCGTCTCGTCCAGATCCCAGTCGGGTCCCAGCGCCCGGATGTACGCCATGAACTCGTCGGTCACCTTGGACAGCGCGACCTCGGTGACGTCCAGCTTGTGCCTGGAGATCAGCTGAAGCAGCAGGTCGAACGGTCCTTCGAAGTTCGACAACCGGACCTTGAACCGGCCGTCGTCCTCCGTCTCGGCCGCCTCGGACTCCGCGGGTACCTCGGACTCCGCAGGTACCTCGGCCGTCTCGGACTCCGCGGCCTCGTCGGCCGTCTCGGCCCCGTCAGCCCTCGGGTTCCCCTCGGCACGCTCCGGGTCGTGCGTCCCCGCACCGGAGTCCCCCGCACGTGCCACCACGGGCCCGGCCGGTTCGTCGCCCGTCCCGGGGCCCGCAGACGCCGTCCCGGGGCCCGCAGACGCCGTCCCGGGGCCCGCAGACGCCGTCCCGGGGCCCGCAGACGCCGTCCCGGCCGGCAGATCGGCGTCCGGGTCGGGTACGTCGTCCCAGGCAGCCGGGGCGGCCTGGTACAGAGCCTGAGCCCGCACCTCAGCGGGAGGCGCGAGTCTCGCCCCTGGTTCCTCCGCTCGCGGTTCCACGACGGGTACCGCCGCACGATCGGCGGCGTCCACCACGTCGTCCGGCTCCACCCCCGCCTCCGCGGGCGGTGTCGTCGGCGGCACCGCCCCCGGTCCCCGCCCCAGCGCGCGACGGCGGCCGGGCTGCGGGCCGCGGCCGGCGGCGGGGGTGTCGTTCGAGGTCATGGCCTCCGCAGGCTACCGCTATCGTCCGCGCAGACGTCGTACGAGGATGCTGGCGTCCCCGCGGGACTCCAGGTCGGCGAGGACCACGGCGACCGCCTCGCGGACGATCCTGCCCCGGTCGACGGCCAGTCCGTGCTCGCCCCGGAGTACCAGACGGGCGTGCTCGAGGTCCATGAGCTCCTCGGCGGACACGTACACCGTGATCTTCTCGTCGTGCCGCTCGCGGCCGCTGGGCCGGCGTGCCGCCGCCCTCCCGCGCTTGCGCGGGGCCGCCTCTGCGGCCGGCCCCTCCGACGCCCCCTGCCGTCGCGCGGAGCGCTCCGGCGCGGCGCGACTGCGGGACTCGCCCGCTTCGGCCGGCTCCGCGTCCGTGGCGACGTGCTCGGCGCCCTCGCCGTCACCGCCCTGCGCGGGCACCGACTGCGGAGTGTCCTCCTGGGCCGCGGCCGCGTCGCTCTCCCCCGCGGGAGCGGGGACCCTGCCCTCGCCATTGGCCTGACGCCTGGGCGCGGACGCCTGGAGCGCCGTCCCCCCTGTCGTACGGAAGAGTTCGTCGGCCCCCGGCAGACTCACTCGGCGTGACACCGGGCGAGCACCTCCCTGGCAAGCTGACGATAGGCGGCGGCACCGACGGAGTTGGACGCGTACGTGGTGATCGGCTCGCCGGCGACGGTGGTCTCCGGGAAGCGGACCGTACGCCCGATGACCGTGTGGTAGACGTGATCGTCGAAGGCCTCGACGACACGCGCGAGCACCTCACGGCTGTGCACCGTGCGCGAGTCGTACATCGTGGCGAGGATCCCGTCGAGTTCCAGCTCGGGGTTGAGCCGCTCCTGGACCTTCTCGATGGTCTCGGTCAGCAGGGCCACACCGCGCAGTGCGAAGAACTCGCACTCCAGCGGCACGATCACCTTGTGCGCGGCCGTCAGCGCGTTGACCGTGAGCAGGCCGAGCGAGGGCTGGCAGTCGATCACGATGTAGTCGTAGTCGTCCATGAGCGGCTTCAGCGCGCGCTGCAGCGTCGACTCGCGGGCGACCTCGGAGACCAGCTGGACCTCGGCCGCCGACAGGTCGATGTTGCTGGGCAGCAGGTCCATGTTGGGGACCGCCGTCTTCAGCAGCACCTCGTCGGCCGCCATGCCCCGCTCCATGAGCAGGTTGTAGACGGTGAGATCGAGTTCCATCGGGTTGACGCCGAGTCCGACCGACAGCGCGCCCTGCGGGTCGAAGTCGACGAGCAGCACCCGGCGTCCGTACTCCGCGAGCGCGGCACCCAGGTTGATGGTCGACGTCGTCTTGCCGACGCCGCCCTTCTGGTTGCACATCGCGATGATCTTCGCGGGGCCGTGGTCGGTCAGCGGGCCCGGGATCGGGAAGTACGGCAGCGGGCGCCCGGTCGGGCCGACGCGCTCACGGCGCTGACGGGCCGCGTCGGGCGCGAGGGTGGCCGCGTACTCGGGATCCGGCTCGTACTCGGCGTCGGGATCGTAGAAGTGCCCCTCGGGCAGTTCGTCGTAGTCGGCGAACTGGTTGTGGGGCGCGCCACTTCCGTCGCCGGCCATGGCGTTCACGTGATGGCCATCCATGCTCTGGTGTGCAGTGGGAGTCGCCTGCTGGATCTGATGGGATGCGAAGGTGCGCACGGCGACGGAGCCGACAGGAGCGAACCCCGCGGGACCCCGCCCCCGTGCAGTCATTCCTGGGTGACCACCCCCGGGAGTAAATGTCGACTCATTCACAAGTCGTCTTACCTCCTTGGTGACCAGGAAACTTCTAGACAGGTCAGCGTGGCATCATGCCGACGGTTGGCGACTCTATGGCGTGTCGGCGGTCCGCAGCAACACAATCCGCCGGACCCGGCCCGATGTGTCGACAATGAAACATCCCTCTGTCAAGGGCGTACGGCCGTCGCACGGCAGGTTTCACCGGTGTGCGAATCGGTGGAAGGGGTGCGTTCGAGGCGAGTTGCCCCTGATCCGTGAAGTGACCATACACACATCTCGCCGCACCCGATGGGGAAGGTGGGTCCGGATGCATGACGTTGACGAAAGAAGTTGACGTATCGCCTTTGCCGAGCGGCGACTTGGTCGACTTAACGCCCGGAGGCGGCCCCTGGGCGTCGAGTCGGGGGTGGCTGCGCGGGAGACGGCCCGGGGCGGCGTCCGGGCGGCGCCTTCCCGGTTCGGCCGGGCAGCGTGGCCGGTTCAGTCGAGCAGCGCGGCGAGTTCGACGTGGTCCAGGCCGTGCGCTTCGGCGACCTCCCGGTAAACGACCTTGCCGTCATGCGTGTTGAGGCCCCTGGCGAGCCCGGGGTCGCGGCGCAGCGCCTCCACCCAGCCGCGGTTCGCGAGTTCGACGATGTACGGCAGCGTGGCGTTGGTGAGCGCGTAGGTGGAGGTGTTGGGCACGGCGCCGGGCATGTTGGCGACGCAGTAGAAGACCGATTCGTGGACCGTGAAGGTCGGCTCGGCGTGCGTGGTCGGGTGGGAGTCCTCGAAGCAGCCGCCCTGGTCGATCGCGATGTCGACGAGGACGCTCCCGCCCTTCATCCGCGAGACGAGGTCGTTGGTGACCAGCTTCGGCGCCCTGGCGCCGGGGATCAGCACGGCGCCGATCACGAGATCGGCCTCGATGCAGGCCTTCTCCAGCTCGAAGGCGTTGGAGACGACGGTCTGGATCTTCGTGCCGAAGACCCGGTCCGCCTCACGGAGCTTGTTGATGTCCTTGTCGAGCAGGGTCACGTGGAAGCCCATGCCGACGGCGATCTGCGCGGCGCTCCAGCCGGAGACGCCTCCGCCGATGACGACGGCACGGCCGGCCGGCACCCCGGGGACCCCGCCGGGCAGCACGCCGCGGCCGCCACCGGCCCGCATCAGGTGGTAGGCGCCGACCTGGGCGGACAGCCGGCCCGCGACCTCGGACATGGGGGCGAGCAGCGGCAGCGCGCGGCTGGGCAGCTCGACGGTCTCG
Source organism: Streptomyces chlorus (assembly GCF_042655885.1). Lineage (NCBI taxonomy): Bacteria > Bacillati > Actinomycetota > Actinomycetes > Kitasatosporales > Streptomycetaceae > Streptomyces > Streptomyces chlorus. Next base: position 21,973 of record NZ_JBHSOA010000021.1, on the reverse strand, counting down.
TAGGCGATCGCGGTGGTGCCGGAGGCCAGGAGGGCGTCCGTGCACTCCCTGGAGGCGGCCAGGTGCAGGTAGGCGAAGAGGGTCTGGTCCTTGCGCAGCCGGTGATACTCCTCGGCGACGGGCTCCTTGACCTTCAGCAGCAGGTCGGCGGCGGCCCACACCTCGTCGGCGGTGTCGAGTATCTGCCCGCCCGCGGCGATGTACTCGCCGTCCGGGATCGAGGAGCCCACGCCGGCGCCGTGCTCGATGACGACCTGGTGGCCGTGGCGCACCAGCTCGTGCACGCCGGCGGGGGTGATGGCCACCCGGAACTCGTTGTTCTTGACCTCGCGGGGGATGCCGACCTTCACGTCGATCACGGTCCTTGGTTCGGGGGGCATGAGGTATTGCTACACATACCCGGACATACCCGCACACGCCGGGAGAGGCCGCGGAAGAGGGTGCGGCAAGGCCATCTTGATGAAGGTGTTCCCGCTGTACAGCCTTACAAAGCCTTAATCTTCCGCAGGGAAGTTACGGATTTCGTAGGTGCTGCCTTCTTGTTTCGGATCGCTTCCAGGCTCCTGGGCCTCTTCTCCCAGCATCTGCTCCGCCGAGCTCCGGTGCAGCGCGGCCGACGTGGGGTCGCCCAGGTGGTCGAAGGTGTCGGCGAGCCTCAGGTGCAGCGCGGCCTGCAGCCGGGTGTCCTCGGCCCGCCGGGCCCACTCCACCGCCTCCCGGCAGGTACGCAGCGACTCCTCGGGGCGGCCCGCGTACTCCTGGACCCGGGCCAGTTCACTCAACGCGCGCGCCTGGGCGGTCACATCGCCGTTCTTCCGGTGCCCGGCGACCGCCGCCCGCCAGTTCCGCAGCGCCTCGCCGTAGCGGCCGGCGTAGGTGTGGGCGGCGGCGATCCGGCCGTACAGGCGGGCGGCGTCCGCGCGCTCGCCCTGGGCGAGCCGCTCGGCCAGGGCCCGGCCGAACCAGTCGGCGGCCCGGTCGAAGTCGCCGAGTTCCAGATGGGCGCCTCCCACGGATTCCGTCGCGCGGCCGGTCGCGTACGGATCGTTCGCCGCGCGTCCGGCGTCCAGCGCGGCCCGGTAGCGCGCCAGCGCGTCGGCCGTGCGGCCGGTACGGGCGTCGAGGTCGCCGAGGTTCAGCAGGGCCGCGGCCTGCTCGCGGGGAAGTTTCCGGCGCTCGGCCACATCGAGGACCAGGTGGTGGATGCCGTAGAGGTCGCCGGCGGCGGCCTGGGTGCCGAAGTGGGCCACCATGGCACGCACCAGCTGGGACATCAGGCGGCGGGCCAGGGTGTCCAGCGTCCCGTCGGCGACCGCGAGGCGGGCCGAGGCCAGCAGAGCGGGCCTGCGGACGCGCAGCCAGTCGGCGGCGTCGCGGGGGCTGGGGAAGCGCAGGGAGCGGGGCATCCCGAGGAGCTTCTCGCGTGCCTGTGGGCTGTCGGTCTCGGTGATGGCCCGGCACGACTGGAGCAGCCGTACGGTCCGTTCCAGCATGCGGGCGCGGGCCAGCTGGAGCTCCCCGGGCCGTTCGTGGGCCTCGGCGATGCCTTTCAGCAGGGGGTGCAGGCAGCCGGGCACCTCGTACTGCGGCAGCGAGGTCCCCACGGGGTGCAGCAGACCCACGGAGACGAAGTCGTCCAGGGTGGTGCGCGCGCTGCTCATCGAGCATCCTGCGAGCGCGGAGGCGGTGTGCGGGTCGGCCAGGCCGGCCGGGGCGAGGCTCAGCAGACGCAGTATCCGGGCGGCGGGCGCGGGCAGCTCGTCGTGCACCAGCCGCAGGGCACGGCCGGTCGCGGTGCCCTCGTCGGCCCCGGCATGCAGATGTCTGGCGAGGTCGGCGACGGCGGCCTTGGGCCGGGCGGCGAGCCAGCCGCCGGCCAGGACCAGGGCGGCAGGCTGCCCCTGGCACTGTTCCGCCAGGCCCTCCGCGGCCCGCGGGTCGACGGTGATGCGGACCGAGCCGGCGATCCGGGACAGCAGTTCCACGGCGGACTTGGTGTCGAGGCCGCCGAGGGTGCAGGGGCGGACGTCGGAGATGCCGGTCAGCGGGCCCTGGGAGATGGCGACCACCAGGCAGTCGGGGTTGTCCGGCAGCAGGGCGTCGACCTGCTCGGCGTCGGCCGCGTCGTCCAGCAGGAGCAGCGTCCGGCGGGCGGCCAGGGCGGTCCGCAGCGCCTCGACGAGGTCGTCCTCGTCGGCGCCGGCCGGGGCGGGCACCTCGAGCGCGCCGAGCAGCTCCCGCACGGAGCGCTCGACGGGCACGCGTGTGCCGTCGGTCTCGCTCAGCCGGGCGCGCAGCACCCCGTCGGGGTAGCGGTCGGCGACCTGGCGGACGAGTTCCTCACCGAGCGTCGTCCGGCCGGAGCCGGGCCGGCCGGCGATGAGCAGCACTCGGGCGCGGGGGGCCTTCCGTCCGGAGAGCGTGTCGAGTCCCGCGCGCTCGATGTCGGCCCGCAGTTCCTTCAACTCCCTGGTGCGGCCCAGGAATCGGGTTTCCGCGGCAACGTCGTGGGAGAGCCGCACACCGTCCGTGTCCACCGCCTGATCCGTCACGGGCCACACTCCCGTCCCACCGCACGCGCAAGCCCGCCGGGACTCCGGATCGGGCGTTTTTCAGAGCCTAGTTCACGCTCTGCTACGTTCCGTGTGGAGCACGGCGGACGCGTCCCCCGATCGGATCAGCCGATGGTCACATCACAAGAGGGCCGGGGTGGTTCAGGCGTCGAACGGGCGGGCAGGCCACGGCGTCCCGGCCGGACGCAGCGCGTCGAGCCCGTCCCCGTCCCGCGCGGCGACGAGCGAAAGCACGCCCACCACCAGGCAGTTGTTGTGCAGTTCGCCGGCCAGCACCCCGCGGACCAGGTCCGTGACGGGCACCCGGGCCAGTTCCATGTCCGCCTCTTCGTCCTCAACCTCGAAGCGGTCGCCCTCGGCCTCGGACAGACCTCGGGCCAGGAAGATCCGTACGGCCTCGTCGCAGCCGCCGGGGGTGGTGTAGACGTCGGTCAGCACCCGCCAGTCCTCGGCCTTGACGTGCGCCTCCTCGTACAGCTCCCGCTGAGCGGCGTGCAGCGGGTTCTCGCCGGGGACGTCGAGCAGGCCGGCCGGAATCTCCCACAGCTTGTGGCGCACGGGATGGCGGTACTGGCGCAGGACCAGGACGCGGTCGGCGTCGTCGAGGGCGAGGACGGCCACGGACCCGGGGTGGACCTGGTAGTCACGGTGGACCACGGTCCCGTCGGGCATGACCACGTCGTCGGTGCGTACGAAGGTCTTGTTGCCGACGAAGGGCGTCCTGGTCGCCCGGACCTCCCACTCCTCCGGGGTGTCCTTGATGGTCATTCCGGTCATTGGGGTCCTTCCCAGACGTACAGGCGTACGGGCACACAGCGGCGGCCGGGGCGCTCGCCGATTGAGGGTTTCGCGCCCCGGCAACCGTACAACCGGTGTGTTACTTCGAGATCTTCCGCTCGACGGCGGCCTTGACGAGGCCCGCGAACAGCGGGTGCGGACGCGTCGGACGCGAGCGCAGCTCCGGGTGTGCCTGGGTCGCGACCAGGTACGGGTGGACCTCGCGCGGGTACTCGACATACTCGACGAGCTTGCCGTCCGGGGAGGTGCCGGAGAAGACGATACCGGCCTTCTTCTCCAGCTCCGCACGGTAGGCGTTGTTCACCTCGTAGCGGTGCCGGTGGCGCTCCTCGACGTACTCCTTGCCGTCGTACACCTCGCGCACGATCGAGCCCTCGGCCAGCTTGGCCGGGTACATGCCGAGCCGCATCGTGCCGCCCATGTCGCCTTCACCGGCGACGATGTCGAGCTGCTCGGCCATGGTGGAGATGACCGGGTGGGAGGTCGCCGGGTCGAACTCGGTGGAGTTGGCGTCGGAGATGTCCGCGAGGTTGCGGGCCGCGTCGATCACGATGCACTGCAGGCCCAGACAGAGACCGAGCAGCGGAATCCGGTTCTCGCGCGCGAAACGGATCGCGCCGACCTTGCCGAGCACCCCGCGGTCCCCGAAGCCGCCGGGGATGCAGATGGCGTCGACGTCACCGAGCTGCGCCTGGGCGCCGGCCGCGGTCTTGCAGTCGTCGGAGGTGACCCACTTGATCTTCACCCGGGCCTTGTTGGCGAAGCCGCCCGCGCGCAGCGCCTCGGTGACCGAGAGGTAGGCGTCGGGCAGGTCGATGTACTTGCCGACCAGGGCGAGGGTGATCTCGTGGTCGGGGTTGTGGACCCGGTCGAGCAGGTCGTCCCAGGTCGTCCAGTCCACGTCCCGGAAGGGCAGGTCCAGCTTGCGCACGACGTAGGCGTCCAGGCCCTCGGTGTGGATGACCTTCGGGATGTCGTAGATCGAGCGGGCGTCGGGGCAGGCGACCACGGCGGCCTCGTCGACATCGCACATCAGCGAGATCTTCCGCTTGATCGCGGTCGGCACCTCGCGGTCGCAGCGCAGCACGATCGCGTCCGGCTGGATACCGATGTTGCGCAGCGCCGCGACCGAGTGCTGGGTGGGCTTCGTCTTCAGCTCGCCCGAGGGACCGATGTAGGGCAGGAGCGAGATGTGGACGACGAACACGTTGTCACGGCCGACCTCGTGCCGCACCTGGCGGACGGTCTCCAGGAACGGCAGCGACTCGATGTCGCCGACCGTGCCGCCGACCTCGGTGATCACGACGTCGACCTCGTCCGTCGCCATGCGGCGGATGCGGTGCTTGATCTCGTTGGTGATGTGCGGGATGACCTGCACGGTGTCGCCGAGGTACTCGCCGCGCCGCTCCTTGGCGATCACGGTCGAGTAGACCTGGCCCGTGGTGACGTTGGCGGAGCCGTCCAGGTCACGGTCGAGGAAGCGCTCGTAGTGTCCGATGTCCAGGTCGGTCTCGGCGCCGTCGTTGGTGACGAAGACCTCACCGTGCTGGAAGGGGTTCATCGTGCCGGGGTCGACGTTGAGGTACGGGTCGAGCTTCTGCATGACGACGCGCAGACCGCGGGCCTTGAGCAACATGCCGAGGCTGGAGGCCGTCAGACCCTTGCCGAGCGAGGAGGCGACACCCCCGGTGACGAAGATGTGCTTGGTCGTCGTGGATTTTGGCATGGCCAAGAGGGGGCTCCCGTGGTCGCGGTCTGGGGGTGCGGGGCGGCTGGCTGCCGGAGAACTCCGACGGCGCCGTCGCTGCGGTTCGGGGGTGCCCTTTTTGAATTTCCCCTCAGGGGAAGGGGCCCACCGGTCCACGGGCTACCAGCGTATCAGCGCCGCGGGACAATGCTGTCCGGGCACGCTCCGCACAGGCGCGACCACACGTCCGTGACCCGTCACACGTCCCTCACGCCCTGCTCACCCGTTCGGCGGGTGCGCGTTGCCCGGAGCGGCACACAGACCGTCTACGTGCGTCGTATCCTGCTCGGACACCCGCTGGCGAGCCCGGCCGGCCGAACGGCACCATCCCGCCCGTCTCACCGGAACAACACAAGCTCGTCAGTTCGTTGAGTAACAATGGGCGCTTTGCATTCACGGCTGAGCAACTGCTTTGCTTTATCGCTCAACGACACATTTCATGAACCCCTTGACCGCACCAGCGACAACCCCTTGTGGGGTGACGTGGCCGTTCGACTGGAGTTGCACGTGGCCGGGCGCATCGAAGATTACGCACTCATCGGAGACATGCAGACCGCTGCCCTGGTCTGCCGGGACGGCACGGTGGACTGGCTGTGCCTGCCCCGCTTCGACTCGCACGCCATCTTCGCCGGCCTGTTGGGCACCGAAGAACACGGCTTCTGGCGGATCGGCCCGGCGCACGCCCCTGATGCCCCGCCGCCGGCCGCGACCCGGCGCGGCTACCGCGGCGACTCGCTGATCCTGGAGTCCGAGTGGGACACCGGGCACGGCACGGTCCGGGTGACCGATTTCATGCCCCCGCGCGACGGCGCGCCGCAGCTCATCCGCATCGTGGAGGGCGTCTCGGGCCGCGTGCCGATGCGCTCGGCGCTCCGGATGCGTTTCTCCTACGGCCGGGTGGTGCCGTGGGTGCACAAGCACGAGGGGCGCACGGTCGCCGTCGCGGGCCCGGACTCGGTGTGGTTCGACACGTCCGCCGAGACGTACGGGCAGTCGCTGACGACCTACTCGGACTTCACGGTCGCGCCGGGCGACCGGATCGCGTTCACGGTGTCGTGGCAGCCCTCGCACAAGGAGCCGCCGGCGCTGCCGGAACCGGAGCAGTCGCTGGAGGCGACGGAGGACTTCTGGCGGGAGTGGGTGGAGCACTGTACGTACCACGGCCCCTACCGCGAGGCCGTCATCCGCTCCCTGATCACGCTGAAGGCCCTCACCTACGCGCCGACCGGCGGCATCGTCGCCGCGCCCACCACCTCCCTGCCGGAGGACATCGGCGGCGTCCGTAACTGGGACTACCGCTACACCTGGCTGCGGGACGCGGCGATCACCCTGTCCTCGCTGCTGCGCACCGGCTATCGCGAGGAGGCCCGCGCCTGGCGCGAGTGGCTGCTGCGCGCGGTGGCCGGCGACCCGGAGAACCTGCAGATCATGTACGGCATCGCCGGTGAGCGCGAGCTCGGCGAGGCGGAGCTGGACTGGCTGCCCGGCTACGAGAACTCCGCCCCGGTCCGGGTGGGCAACGGCGCGGCGCACCAGCTCCAGCTGGATGTGTACGGCGAGGTCACCGAGGCCCTGCACCTGGCCCACATGACGGGCCTGACACGCAACGACTACGCGTCCCTGCTCCAGGTGAAGCTGATCTCCTACCTGGAGAAGCACTGGACGGAGCCGGACGAGGGCATCTGGGAGGTGCGCGGCCCGCGTCGCCACTTCGTGCACTCCAAGGTGATGGCGTGGGTCGCCGTCGACCGCACCATCAAGCTCATCGAGTCCGGTGACGCGGACGGTCCGCTGGAGCGCTGGAAGCAACTGCGCGACGACATCCACCGGGACGTGTGCGAGAAGGGCTACGACAAGGAACGCAACACGTTCACGCAGTCGTACGGCTCCAAGGAGCTGGACGCCTCCCTGCTGCTGATCCCGCAGATGGGCTTCCTGCCGCCGGACGACAAGCGGGTGATCGGAACCATCGAGGCGATCCAGCGCGAGCTGTCCACCTCGGACGGCTTCATCCTGCGCTACCCGACGGAGGGCTCCGACGAGGGCGTCGACGGGCTGCCGGGCGACGAGGGCGCGTTCCTCGCCTGCTCGTTCTGGATGGCCGACGACCTGGCGATGATCGGCCGCGTGGACGAGGCCCGCAGGCTGTTCGAGAGGCTGCTGGCCCTGCGCAACGACCTGGGCCTGCTCGCCGAGGAGTGGGACCCGGTCCGGCAGCGCCAGGTCGGCAACTTCCCGCAGGCCTTCAGTCACGTCCCCCTCATCGACACGGCCCTGCGCCTGACGGCCTCGGGGGCGTACGGCGGCTGAGCGGGCACACGCTGTCCGCCGGACGGGCCCGGCCCGTCCGGCGGAGGTGGCCGGGAGCGGTGGCCAGGAGCGCGGCCCCGCACAGAAGGTGGCGCGTTCGGTTCGGCGCCTCAGATCAGGGGCCGGGGCTGCGTCAATTCGTCGTAGACGCTGAGGACCTGGGCCACCGCCTCGTCCTCCGTCGGCCATCCGGCCGCCTGCCGGGCGCCCCTGGCCCTGAGCTCGTCCCGACGTCCGGGGTCGCCGAGCAGCCGTACGACGGCGTCGGCGAGGGCACGCGCGTTGCGGTACGGGACGAGTTCGGCGGCGTCGCCGACCAGTTCGGGGATGCCGCCGGTGTCGGCCGCGACGAGCGGCACGCGCGCGTGGAGGGCCTGCTGGGCGAGGACGGAGCGCCCCTCCCACCGGCTCGGCAGCAGCGCGAGGTCGGCGGCCTCCAGCAGATCGGTGATGTCGTCGCGCCGTCCGACGAGCCGGACCGGCAGGTCCTCGTCCGTGATCCGGCGCTGGAGTTCACCGCGCAGTGACCCCTCCCCCGCGACGGCGACCAGCGGCTGGGGATCGAGGCGGCGCCATCCGTGTGTGGCGTCGAGCAGGGTGTGGTGGCCGCGGTTGCGTTCGAGGGCGCCGACGGCGATCAGTAACGGGCGGCCGATGGCGCCGAGTTCGGCCAGAAGTTTGGGCCGCGACCCGTCCGGGTCCTCTGCTTCCGGGGTCGTGCGCAGCCCGGGGAAGGCGACGGCCGCCAGCCTCGCGTCCCGTGCTCCGGTCCGGCGTGCCCGGTCGACCAGGGCGGAGGTGGTCCCGAGCACCACGGTGGCCGCCTTGACGACCCGCCGCTCCATCAGCCGCAGGACGTGCGCGCGGGCGCCGTCGGCATGCGCCCGGTCGTGCCAGGTGACGATCAGCGGGGTGCGTCGCCCGCCGAGGGCGAGCACGGTCCTGAAAGAGGCGTGCAGGCCGTGCGCGTGCACCAGGTCGACGTCCGCGCACGCCGCCCGCAGTGCGGACACCGAGCCGGGGTCGCTGCTGCGCGGCACGTGGACATGGTCGGCGCCGACGCCCGTGAAGTCGTAGATGTGCTCCGCCTCGGTGGGGGCGCACACCGTGACCCGCACGCCCCGCGCGACGAGCCCCGCGGTCAGCGAGCGCACGTGGGCGCTGGTCGCGGCGGTGCCGCCGCCCAGTACCTGCACGGTGCGCAGCGGCGTCTGGCCGTGCGGTGAGTGGCTGCTCACGGGGGTCACGTGGCCGAGCTCCTGGTTCGGGTCGGGTGGTCCCGAGGAACGTACAGAAGGACCGTGCGGAGAGGATGGACCGCACGATCTCCTACGCGTGCTCGGTCAAGCATGCCAGGAAGCAAGGCGATTCCGGCAACGACCGGAGCGGCCGCCCACAGCGGAGTGGACGGAAACGCCACCCGTACGAGTGACAAAGTACCTCCTGTCGGCCGACACCTCGATGGATGACCGGCCGACCGCCGGCTCCGTCAGCCGTCTGCCAGCCGTCCGCGCGGGGCTGTCAGCCGTCCGCGCGTGCCGTCGCCAGGAGTTCCTCCGCGTGGGCGCGGGCCGTCTCGGAGTCCTCCTGGCCGGCCAGCATCCGCGACAGTTCCCGGATCCGGTCCTCCCCTTCGAGCACCTTCACACCGGACCGGGTGACCGTACCGTCGTTCGTCTTCGCCACCAGCAGCTGCCGGTCCGCGAAGGCGGCCACCTGCGGTAGATGCGTGACGACCACGACCTGGGCGCTCTTCGCCAGCTTGGCGAGCCGCCGCCCGATCTCGACCGCCGCCTTGCCGCCGACACCGGCGTCGACCTCGTCGAACAGATACGTCGGCACCGGGTCCGTCCCGGCGAACACGACCTCCACGGCCAGCATCACGCGCGACAGTTCACCGCCGGACGCGCCCTTGGCGATGGGCCGGGGCGGCGCCCCGGGGTGCGGGGCGAGCAGCAGTTCGACCTCGTCGACGCCCGACGGCCCGTGGGCGACCGTGCGCCCGCCGACCTCGACACCGTCCGGGTCCTCCGTCTGCCGGATGTCGAACGACACGCGCGCGTGCGGCATGGCGAGGGATGCCAGCTCCGCGGTGACGGCGGCCGCGAAGCGCTCCGCGGCCTCGGTGCGCGCCTGGGAGAGGGTCTGCGCCAGCCCGCCCAGTTCGGCACGCAGGCCGTCGCGTTCGGCGGTGAGTTCCTCGATCCGCTCGTCGTCGCCGTCCAGGTCGGTGAGGCGCGCGGCGCTCTCCTCGGCCCAGGCCAGCACGGCGGAGATGTCCTGGCCGTACTTGCGGGTGAGCCCGGTGAGCGCGGCCCGGCGTTCCTCGACCGCCGCCAGCCGCAGTGGATCGGCGTCCAGATCGTCCGCGTACCCGGCGAGGTCCCCGGCCACGTCACGCAGCAGGATGCCGACCTCGCCGATCCGGTCGGTGAGCGCGGCCAGCTCCGGATCGTGCGCCCGGACGGCCTCCAGGGACCGCTGGGCGCCCGCGACGAGCGTTCCCGCGTCGACGTCCTCGGGGTCCTCCGGGTTTCCGGCGAGAGCCGCGTGCGCGACGGACGCGGCGGACGCCAGGGCCTCGGCGTGCCCGAGCCGTTCGGCCTCCTCCGCCAGTTCCACGTCCTCGCCGGCGCGGGGCTCCACACCGGCGATCTCGTCGAGCCCGAAGCGCAGCATGTCGGCCTCCTGGGCCCGTTCACGCGCGCGTGTGGTGATCTCCTCGAGTTCCGTGGCGACGGCCCGCAGCCGCTTGTACGCCGCCGTGTACTTGGCGAGCGGCCCGGCGACCGCGTCGCCCGCGTACCGGTCGAGCGCCTGCCGCTGCCGGGACTGCTTGAGGAGCCCCTGCTGGTCGGTCTGCCCGTGCACCGCCACCAGGTCGTCGGCGATCTCGGCGAGCAGCCCCACGGGTACGCTCCGCCCGCCCAGGTGGGCCCGGGAACGCCCTTCGGCGGAAACGGTACGGCTGATCAGCAGCGCTCCGTCGTCGAGCTCGGCCCCGGCCTCTCCCGCGCGTGCGGCGGCCACGGCGCCTTCGGGCACGACGATCCGCCCCTCGACGACCGCGCTTCTGGCCCCGATCCGCACCAGGGCCGCGTCCGCCCTTCCCCCCAGCAGCAGCCCGAGGCTGGTGACCACCATGGTCTTGCCCGCGCCCGTCTCACCGGTGACTGCGGTGAAGCCGGGTGACAGCTCGACCACGGCGTCGTCGATGACTCCGAGCGACCGTATCCGCATCTCCTCCAACACGTCCCAGACCTTACGAGGTTTTCCCCGCGCCGTGCGACGCCGCCCCCCGCCCGAACGGAAACACCGCAGGTCGTCACCGGTGAGCGGGACCCCGTTCACCGGCGGGTCCCGGTGCCCCGGTACGGGCGCGGGCGGAGGCGGGGTGGTGAGGCAGGGCGGGGGCCGGAGGGAAACCCGCGTGCCAGGGAATGCCCTGGGGCGTGTTTCGAAAGCCCCGCCTGCCCGGCGACGCCTGGCACGCACTCCCCCAAGCTCTTCGAGCAGGGGGACCCCCCAGCCGCGTTGTCGGGCTCGCCCCGATACACCCAGTATCGGGGCGACCCTCCGCCTTGCGATCGCACGCACCAGACGCCGTCGGGCCCGCCCTTCGGGCAGACGACGCTACTTTCGAAACACGCCCTAGTGCGGCGCTCCCCGCCATCCCGAGACCGGCAGTGCGAACTTCGCCACCAGCCGGTCCGTGAACGAGGCGTGATGCAGCCGGGCCAGCCGGACCGGGACGGCACCGCGCCGGACCTCCACCCTCGCGCCGGCCGGCAGTTCCACGGTCCGCCGCCCGTCGCACCACAGCACGCCGGGCGGGACGTGCGGCAGCATTTCCACCGCGAGCACCGAGTCCGGCGAGGTCACCAGCGGCTTGGCGAACAGGGCGTGCGCGCTGATCGGCACCATCAGCAGCGCCTCGACCTCGGGCCACACCACGGGCCCGCCGGCGGAGAACGCGTACGCGGTCGATCCGGTCGGGGTGGCGCACACGATGCCGTCGCAGCCGAACCCGGTCACCGGACGCCCGTCGATCTCCAGCACGACCTCCAGCATCCGCTCGGCGGACACCTTCTGCACCGCCGCCTCGTTCAGCGCCCAGTCCGTGTGCACGATGGCGCCGTTCTGGTGCACGACGACGTCGACGGTCATCCGTTCCTCGACCTCGTACGCCTTGCTCACCACCCGGTCGACGACCTTGTCGAGGTCGTCCCGCTCGGCCTCGGCGAGGAAGCCGACGCTGCCGAGGTTCACGCCGAGCATCGGCACGCCCGAGGCCCGGGCGAACTCCGCGCCGCGCAGCAGGGTGCCGTCGCCGCCCAGCACGATCAGCAGTTCGCAGCCGTCGAGGCACTCGGGGGTGGCCTCCCTGACGGTCTCCACCTCGTCCGGCAGCGGCAGGTCACGCGCCTCGGTCTCCAGCACCCGCACCCCGAGTCCGGAGTGCAGCAGTCCTTTGACCACGAGTTCCGCACTGCGGATGGCCGCCGGGCGGCCGGTGTGGGCGAGCAGGAAAACAGTACGAGCTCGGTTCGGTGTCAACGCGGCCCCTCCGCCACTGCACGGTCGACGTCGGCCGGGTCCAGTTCCGGAGCCCCCGCCCGCAGCCACAAAAAGTATTCGACATTCCCCGAGGGTCCGGGCAGCGGACTCGCGGTCACGCCCTTCGCCCCCAGTCCCAGCTCCCAGGCCTTGGCGGCCACTCCCCGCACGGCCTCGGTGCGCAGCTGCGGGCTGCGTACGACGCCGCCGCTGCCCAGCCGCTCCTTGCCCACCTCGAACTGCGGCTTGACCATCATCACCAGATCGGCGTCCGGCCGCACGCACCGTGTCAGGGCGGGCAGGACCAGCCCGAGCGGGATGAAGGACAGATCCCCCACGACAAGATCCACAGGCTCCCCATCGATTGCTTCAAGCGTCAACTCCCGTACGTTCGTACGGTCCTTGACGGTGACGCGTTCATCGTTTCGGAGAGACCAGGCGAGTTGTCCGTATCCGACGTCCACCGCGACCACGTGCGCGGCCCCGGTCCGGAGCAGAACATCGGTGAAACCCCCGGTCGAGGCACCGGCGTCCAGCGCCCGCCGCCCTTGGACGACCAGCCCCTGCGGCACGAACACCTCGAACGCGCCGGCGAGCTTGTGGCCGCCGCGCGACACGTAGCCCGGGTCGCCGGCGTCCTCGGCGACGAGGATCGCGGCGGCGGTCTCCACCTGGGTGGCGGGCTTGGTCGCGACGGTCTTGCCGACGCTGACCCGCCCGGCGGCGATCAGCTGACCGGCGTGCTCACGCGACCGGGCGAGCTTCCGGCGGACCAGCTCCGCGTCGAGACGGCGGCGTGCGACTCCTGCCACGTTCGGTTCAGCTCCCCTGTCGGTAGGTCGAATGGGACTCGTGGCCCGAAGGGCCCCGTTGAGGGGCGGTGGTCGGGTGACGGGTGGGAACCGGAGGTCCCGGGCGGGCGTCGAGCGCGGTGAGCGCGTCGCGCAGCCCCCGGTGCACATCTTCGTACACCTCGACATGGCCGTCCGTGGCAAGGTGGTCGGCGTCGGCCAGCCGCTCCACCCGCGCGTCCACCTCGGCGTTGCCGGTGGGGGTGCGGGTCACGTTCAGGGGCGCGGGGGCGGCGGGGGTGTACTCGGGCCGCGGAGATGTGGGGTACGCGGCCGGTGACCCGGTGTGCTCCGCCTGCGGGGGCGGCTGCTGCGCGCTCCCCTGCTGGGGTACTGCGTCGTTCATGCCCTGACGCTACCGCGAACCGCTGGGGTACCGTCGTCCACGATGGCCACGATCGAGGAATGCCGTGCCGCACTCGGCAGACTGTCCGACTCCATGCGGCGTGCCGAGGGCGACGTCCGCGCGGCGGCGGCGATGGACCGCTCGGTCAGCTGCCACGTCACCGACCTGGATGTGACCTTCTCCGGCCGGCTCACCGGCGGGCGGATCGAGGTGCACGACACTTTCGAGGGCCCTCCGCGCGAGCGGGCGCAGATCAGGCTCGCCATGAAGGGGGACGACCTGCTGGCCCTGGTCGACGGCGAACTGCACTTCGCCAGGGCCTGGGGGGCGGGCCGGGTGAAGCTGGAGACAGGACTGCTCGACCTGCTCCACCTCAGGAAGCTTCTCTAGCTCCCACCTTCGCCACGGCCTGCTTGCCGGTGCTCTGCTCGACCGTGTCCTGCTTGTCCGTGCCCTGCTTGTCCGTGCCCTGCTTTGCCGCGGTCCGCGCCTTGCGGGCGGCCGGCACGATCAGGGGCGTACCCGTCTCGGGGTCGTCGATGACCTGGCAGCTCAGGCCGAAGACCTGCTCGACCAGCCCGGCGGTGACGATCTCCTTCGGAGCACCCTGTGCGATGACCTTCCCTTCGCGCAGCGCGATGAGGTGGGTGGCGTACCGGGCGGCGTGGTTGAGATCGTGCAGGACGGCGACGAGGGTGCGGCCCTGCTCCTCGTGCAGTTCCGCGCACAGGTCCAGTACGTCGATCTGGTGCTGGATGTCCAGATAGGTCGTCGGCTCGTCGAGCAGCAGCAGCGGGGTCTCCTGGGCGAGCGCCATGGCGATCCACACACGCTGCCGCTGTCCGCCGGAGAGTTCGTCGACATGGCGTTCGCCGAGGTCGGCGATGCCGGTCCGGGCCATCGACTCCTGGACGACCCGCTCGTCCTCGGTGGACCACTGGCGCAGGATGCCCTGGTGCGGATACCGGCCGCGCCCCACCAGGTCGGCGACGGTGATCCCGTCGGGCGCGATCGACGACTGGGGCAGCAGCCCGAGGGTGCGGGCGACCTTCTTCGCGGGCATCGACTGGATGACCTGACCGTCCAGCAGCACCCGCCCCCGGCTGGGCTTCAGCATCCGGGACAACGCCCGCAGGAGCGTCGACTTGCCGCAGGCGTTCGGGCCGACGATCACGGTGAAGGAGTTGTCCGGTATCTCCACCGACAGTTGCTCGGCGATGACGCGCTGGTCGTAGGCGAGGGTGACGTCCTCGGCGGACAGTCGGTTCACGATGCTCCTTCGGTCGTTCAGCCCGCCGGTCTGTCGGTCGGCCGGTCCGTTGATCGGTCCGTTGATCGGTCGCTTCATATCCGGCCCGCCTTGCGTTCGGTGACCAGCAGCCACAGCAGGTAGACACCGCCGAGCACGCCGGTGACGACGCCCACGGGCAACTGCTCGGCGCCGAAGGCCCGCTGCGAGATCCAGTCGGCGGTCACCAGCAGGGCGGCACCCATGCACATCGACGGCACCAGATTCGGTCCGGGCATGGGGGCACCTCCCACACCCTTGAAGCAGCGGGGGAGGGTCAGGCGCCGGGCGAGCTGCGGCGCGGTGAGTGCGACGAAACCGACCGGCCCGGAGGCGGCCGTCGCCGACGCGGTGAGCAGGACGGCGGACAGCATCAGTAGCATTCGTACGCGCTCCACCCGGACCCCGAGGGCGTACGAGACGTCGTCGCCCATCTCCATCACCCTGAGCCCTCGGGAGTTGGCGAGAACCAGTGGTACGAGGACGGCGCACAGCGCCAGCAGGGGCCAGACCTGGTCCCAGTCACGGCCGTCGAGGGAACCGGTCATCCAGACGATCGCACGGGCCGCGTCGACGATGTCGGACTTGGTGAGCAGATAGCCGTTGACCGCGGTGACGATCGCGGAGACACCGATACCGACCAGGACCAGCCGGTATCCGTGCACCCCCCGCTTCCAGGCGAGCACATAGATGGCGAACCCGGTCACGAGGCCGCCGACCAGTGCGCCGAGGGCGACCTGGTTGGCGGTTCCGGAGAACAGCACGATCATCACGAGCGCGCCGGCCGTGGCGCCCTGGCCCAGGCCGAGGACGTCCGGACTACCAAGCGGATTGCGGGAGATGGACTGGAACAGCGCACCGGAGAGACCGAGGGAGGCACCGACGAGGAGCCCCACCAGGACCCGGGGCAGCCGCAGTTCGGTGACGATGAATTCCTGGCCCGGGTCGCCCTCGCCCAGCAGTGTCCGGATCACGTCGGCGGCCGGTATCGGGAAGTCGCCGGTGCCGATCAGCATCACACTCGCGGTGAGCGCCACGAGCAGCAGCAGGACGCCGACGACGAGGGCGCGCACGTCCACCCGGAGCGAGAGGCCGCCGGGCGTCCGCACAACACGGTTGGTCTTCACAGCTGGGCCGTCCTCCGCCGTCGTACGAGATAGATGAACACCGGGCCGCCGATGATCGCGGTGACGATGCCGACCTGGACTTCGGCGGGCCGGGCCAGGACACGGCCGATGACGTCGGCGCCGAGCAGCAGCACGGGCGACAGGACCGCCGCGTACGGCAGGATCCAGCGCAGGTCGGGTCCGGTGAACGAGCGCACGACGTGCGGCACCATCAGGCCGACGAAGACGATCGGCCCGCAGGCGGCCGTCGCGGCCCCGCACAACAGGGTCGCGGCGAGCATGGCCAGCCCTCGCGTGCGGTTCAGGTTGGCGCCGAGGGCCTTGGCGGTGTCGTCGCCCATGGCCATGGCGTTCAACGGTCGGGCGAGCAGCAGCGCCAGCACGAAACCGATCAGCAGGAAGGGCAGCACCTGCCGGATCACCGAGCCGTTCGCCGAGGACAGCGATCCGACCGTCCAGAAGCGCATCCTGCCCAGGGCAGCCTCGTCGAGGATCATGACCGCCTGGAGGTAGCCGAACAGCGCGGCGGTGATCGCGGTGCCGGCGAGTACCAGGCGCACCGGTGTCGCGCCCCGGCTGCCGCCGAGGAACCACACCAGTGCCCCGACCGCCGCCGCTCCGCAGAACGCGAACCACACATAGCCGGACAGCGAGGTGACGCCGAAGAAGGTGATGGCCGTGACGACCGCCGCGGACGCGCCCGCGTTGATGCCGAGCAGTCCCGGATCGGCCAGCGGATTACGGGTCAGCGCCTGAAGCACCGCTCCCGCCAGGCCGAGCGCGGCACCGGCGAGCGCGCCGAGAACGGTCCGTGACAACCGGTCGGCGACGACGGCATCGCCGTAGGTGCCCGAATCCTCGAACAGGCCGTGCCAGACCTGTTGCAGGGACAGGTCCTTCGCCCCGATCGCGATACTCGCCAGGGCGACGAGTACCAGGACCACGGCGGAGAGGAGCAGCCCTAGGACACGGAGCAGCGCCCGGCGGTTCGGATGCGCGAGGACGGTGTCCGCGCGCTGTTCGGGGGGACTCTCGACCAACACCCGGTTAGGTTAGCCTACCCTCCCATTCGATCACGATTCCTCGGATCCGCGGGCATCCGGGTACTGAGCACCCCTCACAGCCCCAGCCGCGCCAGCGCCTTCCCCCCGTCCAGCCGGCACTCGCCGTCGCCCGCCGCTGTCCACGCCGCCGCGCACAACGCCCGCAGCCCGTCCGGAGCCGTACCCTCCCCGTCCAGCTCCAGGCGCTCGCCGGCCGCCGTCGCCGTCCAGCCACCGCACCGGAACCCGCCGCCGTCCACCGCGACGACCTCCGGCTGCCCGGTGAGCATCCCGCGCAGATCGGCGTCGACGAAGGTCGGCCGGTGCTGCGGCGGCGCTGCCAGCAGCTGCGCACCGTCGGTCACGCCCGTGAGTACCAGCAGTGAGTCGACACCGCCGTTGAAAGCGCCCTCGATGTCCGTGTCCAGTCGGTCGCCCACCACCAGCGGCCGCTCGGCACCCGTCCGCAGAATCGTCTCCCGGTGCATCGGCGGCAGCGGCTTGCCCGCCACCTGCGGCTCGGCGCCCGTCGCGATCCGTACGACCTCCACCGCCGCCCCGTTGCCCGGCGCGATGCCCCGGCCGCTGGGGATCGTCAGATCCGTGTTGGACGCGAACCACGGCACTCCGCGCGCGATCGCGTAACTCGCCTCCCCGAACCTCCCCCACGGGAAGTCGGGGCCGCCGTACCCCTGCACCACCGCCGCCGGGTCGTCGTCCGCCGACTCCACGGGCGTCAGCCCGCGCTCGCTCAGCGCCACCCGCAGGCCCTCGCCACCGATCACCAGCACCCTGGCCCCCGGCGGCACCTGCTCACTCACCAACCGCGCGACCGCCTGCGCCGATGTGATCACATCGCCGGCCTCCGTCGGTATCCCCAGCTCCGTCAGATGCGCGGCGACGGTGTCCGGCGTGCGCAGGGCGTTGTTCGTCACGTACGCCAGATGCATGCCCCCGGCGCCGGCAGTGGCCAGCGACTCGACCGCGTGGACGATCGCCTTCCCCCCCGCGTACACCACACCGTCGAGGTCGAGCAGCGCCGTGTCGTACGCCTCGCTCAGGGCCTGCCCACTGCCCTCGGGCCTCGTCCTGACGCTTCGGCTCATTGTGCATCGCTCCTCGTTCGACGGCTTTCCCCGATCATCCCCCATGCCACTGACACCCGTACGATGCCTGGATGAAGACTGCAGGTCCCTCGGAAGCGAAGGCGCGCCGAGGCCTGGAACTCACCCCGTTCCGAGGCCTTCGTTACGACCCCGACCGGGTCGGCAGCCTGGCCGCCGTGACATCCCCGCCGTACGACGTCGTCGTCCGTCCCGACGGTCTGCATCACTTGCAGTCCGCCGACCCGTACAACATCGTCCGGCTGATCCTGCCCGAGGCCGAAACCCCCGAAGCCCGCAATGCCCAGGCCGCCGAGACCCTGAACCGCTGGCGGGCCGAGGGCGTGCTGACCACGGACCCCGAACCCGGTCTCTACGTCTATGAACAGCGCGACGGCGACGGTCTGCTGCAGCGTGGAATCATCGGCGCCCTGCGTGTGTCGGACCCCGACGAGCAGCTGGTCCTGCCGCACGAGGACGTCATGCCGCACATCGTCGCCGACCGCGCGGCCCTGATGCTGGCCACCTCGGCGAACCTCGAACCGCTGCTGCTGACCTACCCCGGCGACGGCTCGGCAACCGCCACCGCCGACCTGATCGAGCGCACGGCCAAGACATCTCCCGTCCTCGCGACCACCACGGAGGACGGCTTCCACCACCGGCTGTGGTCCCTCACCGACCCCGAGGACCTGGCCACCGTCCGGACCGACCTGGCCGGCCAGCAGGCGCTCATCGCCGACGGCCACCACCGCTGGGCGACCTACCGTCGCCTGCGCGCGCAGCACCCCTCCCCCAGCCCTTGGGACCACGGCCTGGTGCTTCTCGTCGACACGGCCCGCTACCCGCTGCGCGTCCGCGCCATCCACCGCCTGCTGCACGGCCTGCCCGTCACGGACGCGCTGGCCGCCCTCGACGGCCTGTTCCGGGTCCGCCGCATCGACACCGCGTTGCCGGAGGCCATGGAGGCACTGGCCGGGGCGGCCGGTGCGGGCAACGCCTTCCTCCTGGCCGGCGACGGCGCCTTCCACCTCGTCGACCGCCCGGACCCGGATCTGCTGGCCCGTACGGTCCCCGCCGACCGCCCGGAAGTCTGGCGAACCCTGGACGCGGCGGTCCTGCACTCCACGCTCCTGGACCAGGTGTGGCACATCCCCGAAGATTCCCCGGCCCACATCGCCTACATCCACGACACGGCCGCGACCGTCGAGAAGGCGGAACGCGACGGCGGTACGGCGGTGCTGATGCATCCGGTCCGCGAGGAGGTCGTCCGCGACCTCGCCCGCCAGGGCGTCACGATGCCCCGCAAGTCGACGTCCTTCGGCCCCAAGCCGGCCTCGGGGCTGGTGCTGCGCGCGTTCGACGGGTGACGCGTCGCCGGTGACGCAGGAAGGGGTGGGATTCCCGGTCGGTGAACCGGGAATCCCACCCCTTCCTGCGTCAGGCGTCAGTCCTTGTTGACGTCGGTCTCGGCCTTATCGGCATCACCGTTGTCGGCATCACCGTTGTCGGCATCACCGTTGTCCGTGTCCAGGTCCGTGCGCACGTCCTCGGCCTCGTCGGCCAAGGTGTCGGAACCGGCGTCGGCGTCGGTTTCGGTGGCGGTGTCGTCATGCTCGTCGAGCGCGTCCATGAACTCCACGCCGTCCATCTCGGCCAGCCGGTCCGAGGCGTCGGTGCTGCCGTCCCGGTCGGCCTCCACGGCCTTCGCGAACCACTCCCGTGCCTCGTCCGCCCGGTCGGCGGCGAGAAGCGCGTCGGCGTATGCGTACCGCAGCCGCGCGGTCCACGGCTGCACGACGTGGGACGCCAGCTCGGAGCTCTGGAGCGTCACAATGGCGGCGTCCAGTTGCCCCATGTCGCGCCGCGCGCCGGCCGCGACAAGCCGCATCTCGACCTGCCCGGCCTTGTCCAACTTCTGCACCTCGGGGGCACCGGCCATGTCCAGCGCCTTCTCCGGCCGCCCGAGCCCACGCTCGCAGTCGGCCATGAGGGGCCACAGCTCCGCGGTACCGGTCATCCTCCGCGCCGCCCGGAACTCGGCCAGTGCCTCGGAGTACTTCTGGTTGGCGTACGCGGCGAAGCCGGCGGCCTCCCGCACGGCGGCGACGCGCGACGCCAGCCGCAGCGCGACCCTGGAGTAGTCGTACGCGCCCTCGGGGTCCTCGTCGATCAGCCGGGCGACCATCACCAGGTTCTTGGCAACATCCTCCGCGAGCGTCTTGGGCAGGCTCTGCAACTCCTGCCGTACGTCCTTGTCGATCTCCTCGCCCGTGACGTCCTCGGGGATCGGCAGCCGCTTGATGGGCTCCCGGTCCCGCTCCCGCTCCTCACGGAACCGGCCGCCACCGTGCCGGTCATCGTGCCCACGGAACCCACTGGGCCGCCCGCCCCGGTCGTCACGGCCGCGGAAGCCACCACGGCTGTCACCGCGGCTGTCGTCCCGGCCGCGGTATCCGCCCCGCTCGCCACCACGACTGTCACCGCGACTGTCGTCGCGACGGAAGCCACCGCGGTCACCGCCACGGCTGTCGTCCCGGCCGCGGTCACCACCACGCTCGCCACGGTCGTCACTGCGCCGGTCGTCGCGGCGGCCGTGGCCCCGGTCGTCATCGCGGCGGAAGCCGCCCCGGTCACCGCCACGGCTGTCATCACGCCCGCGGAAGCCACCACGGCTGTCACCGCGGCTGTCGTCCCGGCCGCGGTATCCACCCCGCTCGCCACCACGACTGTCACCGCGACTGTCGTCGCGACGGAAGCCACCGCGGTCACCGCCACGGCTGTCGTCCCGGCCGCGGTCACCACCACGCTCGCCACGGTCGTCACTGCGCCGGTCGTCGCGGCGGCCGTGGCCTCGGTCGTCGTCGCGGCGGAAGCCGCCCCGGTCACCGCCACGGCTGTCATCACGCCCGCGGAAACCACCCCGGTCACCGCGGCTGTCGTCCCGGCCGCGGTATCCGCCCCGGTCACCGCCACGGCTGTCGTCACGCCCGCGGTCACCACCACGCTCGCCACCACCGCGGTTGTCGTCACGCCGGAAGCCACCACGGTCGTCACGATCGTCACGCCCGCGGAAACCACCCCGGTCACCGCGGCTGTCACCGCGGCTGTCGTCCCGGCGGAAACCGCCCCGGTCACCGCCACGGCTGTCGTCACGCCCGCGGTCACCACCACGCTCGCCACCACCGCGGTTGTCGTCACGCCGGAAGCCACCACGGTCGTCACGCCCGCGGAAACCACCCCGGTCACCGCGGCTGTCGTCCCGGCCGCGGTATCCACCCCGCTCGCCACCACGGCTGTCACCGCGGCTGTCGTCCCGGCGGAAACCGCCACGCTCGCCACCACCGCGGTTGTCGTCACGCCGGAAGCCACCACGGTCGTCACGCCCGCGGAAACCACCCCGGTCACCGCGGCTGTCGTCCCGGCCGCGGTATCCGCCACGCTCGCCACCACGGCTGTCATCACGCCCGCGGTCACCACCACGCTCGCCACGGTCGTCACTGCGCCGGTCGTCCCGGCGGCCGTGGCCCCGGTCGTCATCGCGGCGGAAGCCGGAACGCTCACGTCCACCGTCACGGCGATCGTCCTTACGGTCGTCCCGGCCCTGGTGGCCGCCGCGCTCACCGCTCCGGGTGTCACCGCGGTTGTCGTCCCTGCCGCGGAAACCGCCCCGCTCCGGTCGGCCGGCGCCTCGGTCGTCGCGCCGGTCGTCCCGATGAACCCCACGGTCGCGGTCGCTGGATCGACGCGGACCGGCACCCCGCTGGCCGCCTCGGTCCGAACGGTCACCACTGTCCCGTCGCCGCTGGTCGCGCTCCGGTCGATCGTCGGGAGAGTTGGTGGACATCGGTGGCTCCTGTCTTCGGTACCGCAAATATTCTCGCGCAGCCAGACATCCGGCGCGCTCCAGAAAATACAAAAGGACCCCTGGCCCCAGCTGAACGCTGGTGACCAGGGGTCCTTCCAAAGATTGTTCGGCGGCGTCCTACTCTCCCACAGGGTCCCCCCTGCAGTACCATCGGCGCGGTAAGGCTTAGCTTCCGGGTTCGGAATGTAACCGGGCGTTTCCCCTACGCTATGACCACCGAAACCCTAATGGTTTCGAGCGAACAAGCACACTTTTCTTTTATGTTCTGCTCAAAGCCGACAACTGTTCGTTGTCTCAGAACTAACACAGTGGACGCGAGCAACTGAGGACAAGCCCTCGGCCTATTAGTACCGGTCAACTCCACA
>NZ_JBHSOA010000020.1:0-2098 GCF_042655885.1 Streptomyces chlorus | reverse complement strand
CGGGGTCCTCTCCGCCATGGCGCAGGAGTCCGTGTCCGAGGGGGCCGTGACCGTACCGGCCCTGCGCAAGGGGCGTGACGAGGAGGTTACGCTCGTCACCGCACTCGCCCAACTGCACGTCCACGGCGTGCGGGTGGAGTGGGCCGCGTTCTTCGTGGGCACCGGCGCTCAGCCGGTGGACCTGCCGACGTACGCCTTCCAGCACGAGCGGTTCTGGCCGAAGATGACCTTCCAGCCGGCCGACGCGACCGGACTCGGACTCACCTCCGCCAACCACCCGCTGCTCGGCGCCGCCATGTCCGTGGCCGGCTCCGACGAACTTCTACTGACGGGCACCCTCTCGCTGGCCACCCACCCCTGGCTGGCCGACCACGTCGTCAGCGGGATGGTCTTCTTCCCCGGCACGGGCTTCCTCGAACTCGCCATCAGGGCCGCCGACCAGGCCGGCTGCGACCGCGTCGAAGAACTGATGCTGGCCGCCCCCCTCCTCCTGCCGCGCACGGGCGCCGTTCAGGTGCAGATCTCCATCGGGGGCGCGGACGAGGAGGGCCGTCGCGAACTGCGCTTCTACACCCGCCCCGCCGACGCCCGCGACGACGAGTGGACGCTGCACGCCTCCGGGCGGATCGGCAACGGCGAGCAGGTGCTCGACTTCGACGGAGCCGTGTGGCCGCCCAAGGGCGCGACCGTGGTGGACATCGAAGGGCTCTACGACCGCTACGCGAGCAACGGACTCGACTACGGCCCGGTCTTCCGCGGCCTGCGCGCGGTCTGGCGCCGGGGTGCGGAGATCTTCGCCGAGGTCGCCCTCGACCGCGCGGTCAGCGACGCCGGCGACTTCGGCGTGCACCCGGCGCTGCTCGACTCCGTCCTGCACAGCACGGTCTTCGCCAGCGCGGACGGCGACGACCGCAGCCTTCTGCCCTTCGCCTGGAACGGGGTGTCCCTGCACGCCTCCGGCGCCTCCACCCTGCGCGTCCGGGTGACCAGCAACGGCCAGGACTCCGTACAGCTCGCCGTGGTCGACGTACAGGGCGAACCGGTGATCTCCGTGGACTCGCTGGTCCTGCGGGCAGCCGGACCCCAGCCCGCCGACACCGGCCGTCGTGACGAACTGAACTCGCTCTTCCGCGTCGACTGGGTGCCCGGCACTCCGGAGAAGGTGTCCGCGGACACCACTTGGGTGGTGCTCGGCACGGACGAACTGGGTCTGGGCGCCGCCCTCGCCTCGACCGGCGCCGTCAGCCTCGGCGCCCCGGCGGCCATCCTCGCCGAACTGGCCGCCCGCGAGGGCGCGGCGATGCCTGCCATCGTGGTCGTACCCCTCCGGGGCGACAGCGCGCGCGGCGCGCAGTCGGCCCACGAACTCGCCCTCCACACCCTGACGTTGGTGCAGGAGTGGCTGGCCGATGAGCGGTTCGCCGGCTCGCGGCTGGTGTTCGTCACCCGTGGCGCCGTCGAGGACGCCCACGGGGGCGTCACGGACGTGGCCGCCTCCTCGGTGTGGGGCCTGGTGCGCTCCGCGCAGGCGGAGAACCCCGGGCGGTTCCTGCTCGTGGACGCCGACGACGCCGACGAGTCGGCGTCCGTACTCCCCGGCCTGCCGGGCCTGGTGGACGCCGACGAGCCGCAGGCCGTGGTCCGCGAGGGCGCGCTGCGGGTGGGCCGGCTCGCCCGGCTGGAGTCCGGCACGGGCCTGGTGCCCCCGACGGGCGGGCCCTGGCGGCTGGACAGCCGCGCCAAGGGCAGCCTGGACGGGCTGACCCTGGCGCCCTTCCCCGAAGTTCTTGAGCCGCTGATCGGTCACCAGGTGCGGATCGAGGTCCGCGCCGCCGGTGTCAACTTCCGCGACGTCCTCAACGCCCTGGGCATGTACCCCGGCGAGGCCGGACTGTTCGGCTCCGAGGCGGCCGGCGTCGTGGTCGAGACCGGACCCGACGTCACCGGACTCAACGTCGGCGACCGGGTCATGGGCATGCTCTTCGGCGGCTTCGGCACCCATGTGGTGGGCGACGAACGCATGATGACCCCCATCCCCGAGGGGTGGTCGTGGGAGGTTGCGGCGTCGGTGCCGTTGGTGTTCTTGACGGCGTATCAC
>NZ_JBHSOA010000019.1:0-2101 GCF_042655885.1 Streptomyces chlorus | reverse complement strand
CGGGGTCCTCTCCGCCATGGCGCAGGAGTCCGTGTCCGAGGGGGCCGTGACCGTACCGGCCCTCCGCAAGAACCGCGCCGAGGAGCCCGCGGCCCTCGCGGCCCTGGCGCAGCTGCACACCCGGGGCGTTCCCGTGGACTGGCGCGCCGTGTTCGCCGGAACGGATGCGTCGCGGGTCGACCTGCCCACGTACCCCTTCCAGCACCAGTGGATCTGGCCGGCCGGTTCGCAGGCCGACGCCGCCGGTGACGTACGCGCCGCCGGACTGGGAGCGGCCGGGCACCCCTTGCTCGGAGCGACCGTCGAACTTGCTGAGGGCGAGGGCGCGTTGGTGACGGGACGGCTTTCCGTCCAGTCGCACCCCTGGCTCGCCGATCATGCGGTCATGGGCCGGGTCCTGGTGCCGGGCGCCGCGCTGCTGGAGCTGGCGTTCCGCGCCGCTGACGAGGTCGGCTGCGACCGGGTTGAGGAGCTCACGCTCGCGGCCCCCCTGGTGCTGCCGGAGGACGGCGCGGTCCAGGTGCAGGTGCGCGTCGGGGCCGCGGACGACACGGACCGGCATCCGGTCACCGTGCACTCCCGGCTCGACGGCGCCGACGAGCAGCCGTGGACGCAGCATGCCTCGGGTGTGCTGGCGGTCGGTGGTCAGGCGTCCGTTGATGACTTCGATGCGACGGTGTGGCCGCCTGCGGGCTCGGAGGCGCTGGATGTCGAGGGTTGCTACGAGCGTTTCGCGGAGCTGGGCTTCGCTTATGGTCCGGTGTTCCAGGGCCTGCGGGCCGCGTGGGTCCGGGACGGCGAGGTCTTCGCCGAGGTGGGTCTGCCGGAGAGTGCGCAGGGGGATGCGGCCGCGTTCGGTCTGCACCCCGCCCTGCTGGACTCGGCGCTGCACGCTTCTCTGCTCGCCGGTGAGGCGAGTGGCGAGGGCGGTGGTGGTCTGCCGTTCTCGTGGGAGGGTGTGTCGCTCGTAGCGTCGGGTGCTTCCGCGCTGCGGGTGCGGATCGCTCCGGTCGACGGCCGGGACGCGGTGTCGATCTCCGTGGCCGACCTGTCCGGGGCGCCGGTTGCCTCGGTCGACTCCTTGCTCGTACGCGCGGTGTCGAACGATGAGCTGAGCGCGGACGCCGCGCTGGCCAGGGACGCGCTGTTCGGCCTCGACTGGGTTTCCGTGCAGTCGGGTGCCGAGGTGCCCGAAGCCGTCGCACTGGTGGGACCCGACCCGTTCGGGCTGGCCGACGGGCTGGTGGGAGTGGGGTCGAGCGTCGAGACGTACGCCGATCTGGCATCCCTGACGGCCGGTGACGCCCCGGTGCCGGGCACCGTACTGGTGAGCGTCGCCGGCACGGTCCGGGACGGTGTCGTGGAGTCGGTTCACGCTCTGACCTCCGAAGCACTGACGTTGGTGCAGGAGTGGCTGGCCGATGAGCGGTTCGCCGACTCGCGGCTGGTGTTCGTCACCCGTGGCGCGATGGCGTCCGGCGACGAGGACGTCACGGACGTCGCCGCCGCCGCGGTCTGGGGCCTCGTGCGATCCGCGCAGACGGAGAACCCCGGCTGCTTCGGCTTGGTGGACCTCGGTGTCGCCGAGGACGCCTTCGTACAGATGGCTCAGGCACTGACCGCTGACGAGCCCCAACTGGTCATCCGTGACAACGGAATTCGAGCGGGCCGCCTCGCCCGGCTGGAGTCCGGAACAGGGCTCGTGCCGCCGGCCGGAGTGCCGTGGCGACTGGACAGCGAGACGAAGGGCAGCTTGGACGGACTGGCCCTGGCGCCCTTCCCCGAGGTCCTTGAGCCGCTGACCGGACACGAGGTGCGGATCGAGGTCCGGGCCGGCGGTGTCAACTTCCGCGACGTCCTCAAGGCGCTCGACATGTACCCCGGAGACGCCGGGCGCATGGGGCGCGAGGCCGCGGGCGTGGTGACCGAAGTGGGTCCCGAGGTGACCGGGCTGACGCCCGGCGACTCGGTCATGGGCCTGGTGTCCGGTGGCTTCGGCTCCCTTGTGGTCGGCGACGCCCGGCTGCTCGCCCGACTGCCCGAGGGGTGGTCGTGGGAGGTTGCGGCGTCGGTGCCGTTGGTGTTCTTGACGGCGTATCAC